>NZ_AMXG01000044.1:0-149033 GCF_000313235.1 Pseudomonas sp. PAMC 26793 | reverse complement strand
GCCGGGCCATCCATGGCCCGGCGCGGCTAAATCGGCATCCCTGCCGATTTACCCGCTCCACCGTGCCTACTTGCGGCCATCGTGGTTAACGGGGCCCGCAGATCAAAATCAAAAGCAGATCAAAAGCAGAGCACAGCGGCCTCCCGGCCGGCTTGAGTGTTAAAAGCAGAGGCAAGACCAGAGCGGAAGCAGATCTGCTTTTCTGTGGGAGCGGGCTTGCTCGCGAAAAACCTGAGAGCGCCGCGTTCATTCAGAATGCCCGCGTCATCGTTAACGACCTTCGCGAGCAAGCCCGCTCCCACATTTGGACCGTGCCCGCTTTAGCTTTTGATTTTGCTTTTAACACTCAAGCCGGCCGGTAGGCCGCTGTGCTTTTGCTTTTGCTTTTGATCTTGATCTTAGGCGCCCCGTTAAACCACGCTGGCCGAACGCAGGCTTTGGAGCGTGGGTAACCTGGCAGGACGCCAGGTTAGCCGCGCTGGGCCAAGGATGGCCCATCGCGGCGGCCCACGGTCCAAAGCCGGAGTGAGGGCACACCGAGCCTAAGCGAGGTGCCGAGTGGTGGGGCAAGAGCGTTTTGCTTACTTTTGCGCTGTTCAAAAGTGAGCCGCTGTAAGAGCGGAACCCATAGTCGCCGTTACCTAAATAACGGATATACACACAGTCAAAAACAGGCACACCCCATGCTCCAGTTGATCCTCGGTGGCGCCCGCTCCGGCAAAAGCCGCCTGGCGGAAAAACTCGCCACTGACAGCGGCCTAAGCGTCACTTACATAGCGACCAGCCAACCCCTGGACGGCGAAATGAACGCACGCATCGCCCACCACCGCGAGCGCCGCCCATCCGAATGGGGCCTGATCGAAGAGCCCATCGAACTGGCCCGTGTCCTCAAGGAAAACGCCAGCCCGAACCATTGCCTGCTGGTCGACTGCCTGACTTTATGGCTCACCAACCTGTTGATGCTCGAAGACCCCGACCGTCTCAACCACGAGCGCGAGGCCTTGCTACAAACCCTGGCCACCCTCCCAGGAGAAATCATTTTTGTCAGCAACGAGACCGGACTGGGTGTCGTCCCGCTGGGCGAATTGACTCGCCGCTATGTCGATGAAGCCGGATGGCTCCATCAAGCCTTGGCCGAACGCTGTCAGCGCGTTGTCCTGACCGTCGCCGGCCTGCCCCTGACTTTAAAAGGTACTGCGTTATGACCGACACCTGGTGGCTCAACCCCTGCAAAGCAATCGACACCCAAGCCCACGAACACGCCCTGGCCCGCCAGCAGCAATTGACCAAGCCCGCCGGCTCCCTCGGCCAACTGGAAGCCGTGGCCGTTCAACTGGCCGGCCTCCAGGGCCAGGTCAAACCCAGCGTCGACCACCTGTGGATCGCCATCTTCGCCGGCGACCACGGCGTAGTCGCCGAAGGTGTCTCCGCCTTCCCCCAGGAAGTCACCGGCCAGATGCTCCACAACTTCGTCACCGGCGGCGCCGCCATCAGCGTGCTCGCGCGCCAACTGGACGCGAAACTGGAAGTGGTCGACCTCGGCACCATCACCCCCACTTTGAACCTGCCCGGCGTGCGTCACCTCAACATCGGCGCCGGCACCGCCAACTTCGTCAAAGGCCCGGCCATGACCGAGGCCCAGGGCCAACTGGCCCTGCAAGCCGGCCGCGACAGCGTGCACCGCGCCATCGCGAGCGGCGCGCAGCTGTTTATCGGCGGCGAAATGGGCATCGGCAATACCACCGCCGCCAGTGCCCTGGCCTGTGCGCTGCTGGATTGCCAGGTCAGCGACCTGACCGGCCCCGGTACTGGCCTGAACGCCCAGGGCGTCAGCCACAAAGTCGCCGTGATCGAACGCGCGCTGGCATTGCACGCAGGCGACCGTGATGACGCCCTGAAAACCCTGTTCAACCTCGGTGGTTTTGAAATTGCCGCGCTGGTCGGCGCCTACCTGGCCTGTGCTCAAGAAGGGGTCGTGGTGCTGGTGGATGGTTTTATCTGCACGGTCGCCGCGCTGGTCGCCACGCGGCTGAATCCCGGCTGCCGTGAATGGCTGCTGTTCGGCCATCGTGGTGCCGAGCCCGGCCATCGTCATGTGCTGCAAAGCCTCAATGCAGAACCATTGCTGGAACTCGGCCTGCGCCTGGGCGAAGGCAGTGGCGCCGCGCTGGCCGTGCCGTTGCTGCGCCTGGCCTGCGCGCTGCATGGGCAAATGGCGACCTTCGCCGAAGCGGCCGTGGCGGACCGCCCGGCATGACCTTGCACCTGGACCTGTTGCGCCACGGCGAAACCGAACTGGGCGGCGGCTTGCGCGGCAGCCTGGACGATGCGCTCACGGCCAAGGGCTGGGAGCAGATGCGAGAGGCGGTGGTGGAGCAAGGCCCGTGGGACCGACTGGTCAGCTCGCCGCTGCAACGGTGTGCGCGGTTTGCTGATGAGCTGGGCGCGCGTCTGAAGCTGCCGGTCAGCCTGGAAAAAGACCTGCAGGAGCTACACTTCGGCGCCTGGGAAGGGCAGAGCGCCGCAGCCTTGATGGAAACCGACGCCGACGCGTTGGGGCTGTTCTGGGCTGACCCCTACCGTTTCACGCCGCCGCAGGGCGAGCCGGTGTCGCAGTTCTCCGCGCGTGTATTGGGTGCCGTCGCGCGCTTGCATCAAGCCTATGACGGCCAGCGAGTGCTGCTGATCAGCCACGGCGGGGTCATGCGTTTGCTGTTGGCTCAGGCGCGCGGTTTGCCGCGTGAGCAACTGTTGAATGTTGAAGTGGGCCACGGTGGCCTGTTCAGCCTGCAGGTCGAGGCTGATGGTGTTTTAAGGGAAGGACGCTGAACATGTTGCCGTTCTGGATCGCCTTGCAGTTTCTCAGCAGCCTGCCGATTCGCTTGCCCGGTATGCCGCAGCCGCAGGAGCTGGGGCGGTCGTTGCTGTTTTATCCGCTGGTGGGGCTGCTGTTCGGGCTGCTGCTGTGGGGCCTGAACGCGGTGTTGATGGGCGCGCCATTGCTGCTGCACGCCGCGCTGTTGTTGACTGCGTGGGTGTTGCTCAGCGGCGGCTTGCACCTGGACGGCCTGGCCGACAGCGCCGATGCCTGGCTCGGTGGCTTCGGCGATCGCGAGCGCACCCTGACCATCATGAAAGACCCGCGCAGCGGGCCGATCGCGGTGGTCACCCTGGGCCTGGTGCTGTTGCTCAAGTTCACCGCGCTGGTGGCGTTGATTGAACAGCATAACGGCGCCGCGCTGATCCTCGCACCGTTGATTGGTCGCGCTTCGATGCTGGCGCTGTTTCTCACCACACGCTATGTGCGCGCCGGTGGGTTGGGGCAGGCCTTGGCGGACCATTTGCCACGGATCGTCGGCCAACAGGTGCTGATCCTCAGCGGCCTGGCGTGTATCTTGATCGGCGGTTTCAGCGGCGGGATTGCCGTGTTGCTGGCGGCGCTTTGCTTTATCGGCGTGCGCCAGCTGATGGTTAATCGCCTCGGCGGCACCACCGGCGACACCGCCGGTGCGCTGTTGGAGCTATTGGAGGTTGCGGTGTTGGTCGGTCTGGCGCTGTAACAGTTTCTTGCATTTCATTAATCCCGGGTATATACACGCTCTATGCTTGCTTCCCAATGTTTATGCACTAACCTGCGTCGCGCCGCTCGTGGCGTCAGCAGGCATTACGACGGCGCTCTCGACGGCTTCGGGATCAACGTTGCCCAGTATTCTTTGCTGTGTAATCTGCAGCGCCTCGATCAACCGAGCATTTCCAGTCTGGCCGACGCCATGGGCCTGGATCGCAGCACGCTGGGGCGTAATTTGCGGGTGCTGGAGGGCGAGGGCCTGGTGCAACTGGTGGAGGGGGGTGACCTGCGCAACCGCCTGGTACTGCTCACCGAGGCAGGTAACGAACGGCTTGCGGCGGCATTGCCGGCCTGGGAGGCGGCGCAGCAGAAATTGATCGATAAGTTGGGCGCCGAAAAGCGCGAAACCCTGTTGGCCTTGCTGGATGAACTCGCTTAAAGCGAGTTTTTTCGATGACAAGCGGGTATATACCCGTGAGCGGAGAATAAGAAATGACCTCGATGTGGCGCACCAGCGGTTGGATTCTTGTGGGGAGTGCGCTGATTCTCGCGTTGTCCTTGGGCGTGCGGCATGGCTTTGGCCTGTTCCTGGCGCCCATGAGTGCCGAATTCGGCTGGGGCCGTGAAACCTTTGCCTTTGCCATTGCCCTGCAAAACCTGATCTGGGGTCTGGCGCAGCCATTTACCGGCGCCCTGGCCGACCGCTTCGGTGCGGCCAAGGTGGTGATGATCGGTGGCGTGCTGTATGCGCTGGGCCTGGTGTTCATGGGCTTGTCGGATTCAGCGTGGTCGCTGTCTCTGAGTGCCGGGTTGCTGATCGGTATCGGCCTGTCGGGCACCTCGTTCTCGGTGATCCTTGGCGTCGTGGGCCGCGCCGTGGCGCCGGAAAAACGCAGCATGGCCATGGGCATCGCCAGCGCCGCCGGTTCCTTCGGCCAGTTCGCCATGTTGCCGGGCACCCTGGGTTTGATCGGCTGGCTTGGCTGGTCTGCCGCGTTGCTGGTACTGGGGCTGATGGTGGCGCTGATCGTGCCGTTGGTGACCATGCTCAAGGACCGTCCGCTGCCCGCGGTAGCCGGTCAACAGACCCTGCGCGAAGCCTTGGGTGAAGCCTGCTCCCATTCGGGGTTCTGGCTGTTGGCGTTTGGGTTCTTTGTCTGCGGTTTCCAGGTGGTGTTTATCGGCGTGCACTTGCCTTCGTACCTGGTGGACCAGCACTTGCCGGCTTCCGTGGGCACCACGGTGCTGGCATTGATCGGCCTGTTTAATATCTTCGGCACCTATACCGCCGGCTGGCTCGGCGGGCGTATGTCCAAGCCGCGCCTGTTGACCGGTTTGTACCTGCTGCGAGCGGTGGTGATTGTGATCTTCCTGTGGGCGCCCGTGACGCAAACCAGCGCCTACCTGTTTGGCATGGCCATGGGCTTCTTGTGGCTGTCCACGGTGCCGCTGACCAACGGCACGGTCGCGACCTTGTTTGGTGTCAGAAACCTTTCCATGCTCGGTGGGATAGTGTTCCTGTTCCATCAACTAGGCTCGTTCCTCGGCGGCTGGTTGGGCGGGGTGGTCTATGATCGAACTGGTAACTACGATTTGATCTGGCAGGTGGCAATCGTTCTGAGCCTGGTGGCAGCGGCGCTGAACTGGCCGGTGCGCGAGCGCCCGGTGGCACGTTTGCAGACGCAAATGGGGGTGGCATGAATTCGACCTGGCATTGGCTCGGCGCAGCAGGAGCAGGGGTCTTGCTGCTGTTGGCGTGGTGGGGCTGGCAACAGGGCGGCCTGGCATTGATGCAGTTGGGCATGGCGATCTGTTAAGTTCTGTGTCTGAGACTTTTCAAGGACACCTGACATGCAGATGCGCTGGCTTGCAGTACCCGCTCTGATGATAGCTTTTGGCAGCGTCGCCATGGCCGCCGATTGCCCGCCGTTGCTTGAAGGCCAACTGCCCAAGCTGCGCGCCAAGGAATCCATCGACCTGTGCCAGCGCTTCGCCGGCAAGCCGCTGGTGATCGTCAACACCGCCAGCTTCTGCGGTTTTGCGCCGCAGTTCAAAGGGCTTGAGGCCTTGTACCAGCGCTACAAGGGCCAGGGGCTGGAAGTGATTGGCGTGCCGTCCGATGACTTCAAGCAGGAAGCCAAGACCGGGGAGGAAACGGCCAAGGTTTGTTATGTGAACTACGGCGTGACCTTCACCATGACCGAGCCACAGAAGGTCAGGGGCCCGGATGCGGTGCACCTGTTCAAGGTTCTGGCGCAGCAGAGCAGCGCGCCGAAGTGGAATTTCTACAAGTACGTGGTGGACCGCCAGGGCAAGGTGATCGCCAGCTTCTCCAGCCTGACCAAACCGGATAGTCCGGACCTGATCAAGGCGGTGGAAGAAGCACTGGCTTCGAAACCCTGATTGCCGGCCACTAAAAAGCCCCGCCTCTTTTGCAAGAGAGCGGGGCTTTTTTATGTCGCTTTACATCAGAACTTGTACGTCACACCCAGGCCGAAACCGTTGGCGCTGTTTTCGTACTTGGCGCTGTAGGAACCCAGTGCGTTGGACTTGTTAACTTTTACCGGCTCTTCCTTCAGGTAGGAATAAGCCAGGTCAACAGTCATGTTATCCATCACCGCATAACCCAGGCCCACACTGAAGATGGTCCGGTCGCCAGTAGGAATACGTGGGGAACGGTCAGTGTTGTTGGTTGGCGACTGGTCGAACGTCAGGCCGGTACGCAGTACCACTTGCTTGGTGACCTGGTACGAAGTACCCAGGGCGTAGGCCCAGGTGTCGTGCCAGTTCTGAGGTTCAGTGATAGTGCCGATGACCGAAGGTGCGAGAAAGCCATTGGCGCCCGTTACACCTTGGTTCTTGACCGTGATGTCTTTCAGGCGGCTCCAGCGGGTCCAGGTCGCACCACCATAGAGTTTCCAGGCGTCAGTCAGGTCCTGGGTTACCGACAGGTCGTAAGACTCTGGTGTGTCGATGCTCAGCGAGGCGTCGTAGCGGCCACTGCCAATAGCACCGGCGGTCGGAGCAGGCGCCGTCACCTCGGTGTGGCCGTCAAGCTTGTAGCTGACCTTGGAGTGGTAGGTCAGGCCGACGCGGGTGGTATCGGTGGCCTGTACCAGTACGCCGACGTTGAAACCAATGGCGGTATCGTCGCCCTTGATCGTGACGTTGGTCGAAGGCACGGCAGGGTTCAGGGTCAGTTCGGATTCCAGCTTGCCGGAAATCCGGTTGATGGTAGGGCCGAAACCGATGGAAACCCGGTCGTTGAACGCGTAGCTGACCGTCGGCTGGAGGGTGATGACAGACACTTTGCTGTAGCTGCCAAACCCGCTGCCCTGGAAGCCGCGTTCATAATCAGTCACCAGGCCGAACGGTGCGTAGACACCAAAGCCGACAGCCCACTGATCGTTGAGTTTGTTGGTGTAGAAGCCGAACGGTACGCCGGTGAAGGGAACCATATCGCCTTTGTTGGTGCCCCTGGAACGGCCGCCGGCATCTTTGATGTCGGTCGAGGCGTCGATGGCTGCAACACCACCCGTAATCTGCTGGCCTTCAAGGCGAGCCATACCGGCAGGGTTGCCATAAACAGTGCTTGCGTTATCGGCAGATGATGAGCGCCCCGCAAAACCGGTACCCATCCCAGCAACGTCTTGTTCGTTGAGGGCAAAGCCGCTCGCGAACACGTGGGAGGATGCCATTGCAACGGCGAGGCTAAGTGTCGTCTTGAGCATTACTTTTTTCATTATTAGAACTCCGTGGTGATCACCGCTGCGGAAAGTAACAATATTTTTAAGTTAGCGCTATAGGCTGAAACATAGGAGATAGAGCGGTTTTGTAGGACAATCCGACCAAAATCAACGTTTTTAGCCGAATCTTGCAAATCGCCCGGTCAACAGGCGACGTGATTCATGGGTAAAACACAGGTTTGCCAGGCTTGGGTGAAATCCCGAAGCCGGCCCTGGGGGTGAAATATTTCTTTCCAGATACGCGCCATCGCCAATACATCATCGGCCGGTGGCAGGTTTGGACGGTGTTGTTCCACCAGCAGCCACGCGATGGCGGTGGCGTAACGCAGGTTGACCGTCAGCTCGAGCTGCGGCCCGCTGAGGAAGGCATGCTGGCTGGCGAGGCCGCGCACCAGGCTGGCGCGCTCGGGGTCCAGCGCCAGGTAGTCATCCCACAGCGCACGGTGGCGCGGTTCGGTGATGCTGTAGAGGCCATGGCCGCGACGGTCGTGCAGGGCTGAACCGAGTGCCGACTGGCTGGCGGCGATGCCCAGCAGCAGGGATTCGGCAGTCGGGTTATGGCGACCCAGATAAAGCAGGGTGGGCCGGATCACATAACGACACAATTCGCTGGCGGCGATGCCCATAAAAGCCTCAATCCATGAAATTGGTCGGCGATACCTGAGAGGGGGCTTGGCAGCAGTGAATCGGATCTCAGGCTCGCCGGAAGCGGATCATGCCGCTTGAGTTGAAGTGTAGTGTCATATTTACGACGTAAAGGACTGTTTTTAAAATATTTTCATCATTTAGTTATATCGTTTATATCAATTTGAACTTAGCACGCCTGAATTTCAGGCAATAAAAAACCCCGGGTTTTAACCGGGGTTTTTGTGTTTCAGCGATCCGGGTCGATCAGGCAACCAGTGCCTGGCGAGTACGATCGATCACGGCCTGCAGCGGTTCTGCGCTGGAGTATTGATCGGGGTACAGGCGTTCGCTGTGACGAGCGATGCCGTGTTCGTTGACCAGGGTAAAGCTGAAGCAGCCTTTGCGAGCGGCCATGATCAGGCAGTTCATTGGTGCAAAAGCGTTAGTTAGGGTGCGAATGGCATCCTGAGTGTGGATTTGAGTGGACATATTATTGGTGTTCCTACAAATGACACGGTTAAGAACCGTGCAACGTTAAAACGTTCCAGTGACGTTGATCACTATTGATCGAACGAAGAACCCGACTGGAACAAAGCAGCCAGTTTGAAGCGCTATTAAGTTGGCGCGCTTGGGCTGGCAGGTAGGTACTTAGGAGGGCAGGCAACACAACAGGGGCAAAGGTTCTGGGCCCGGGGTGAAGATCCTGATCAATTTGCAGGTTGGTTCTTTCAGAGTATTGAAACTTCGCGACACCCTTTGCTTGTTCAAAGGCTGTGTCGTCGCAAGTGATACCTGGAAACCATCGAGGTGGTCGATCCCTTTTTGTCGGCGGTGCCGTGAGGGAGTTGTTCGACCAGAATTGACTTTCAGCTTGGTACTAACGCCGCGGATAGTAACGGATTGAAACGGTGAAAGGAAGTGTGCTAGGTAAAAAACTTTTCTGGCCTCGGTGCGTCGGTAACATTCCTCGGCCGCCTTGCGACCAAAAAACGCGGTTGATATAACCGTCAGGCGGGTAGTTGTGCACATTGGTTGCGTCCTGTGTAACCGCACTGACATACGCATCTGCAATGCCCCCGGGTGCCTGCAACTAAAATTTAAGTCAATGAAAAATCGAGCTTTTTTTTATTGGTGAAAAAATCGTCAGTTTGAGCGCGGCCCCCGTTCCACGGGCCTTTGCGGGAGTTACGTAACGGTTGTCCACTGAGTTATCCACAGCTTCTGTGGATTGTCCCAAGCGCTTGCTCTAGAACGGGCGTGCAGGGTTTTTTCAGCTTTACCTGTACGAAAAAAAGAGTAGAGTGGCGCGCCTTCCGTTCTGTCCCACAGTGCTTTATGAAGTTTCGCTCAGTATCACCTTCTGTTACCGACAGCCCTCAGGTTGTTACCGCACCCAAGCGTTTTTCCCTGAAAGTCGCCTTGTGGCTGCTCGATAGCCCGCGCCTGGGCCACAGCCCCAACGTCAAACACTTCGCCGGGCATTTGCTCAAGCAACCGGCTCGTGCTGGCGTAGTAGTGGCGCAAAGCCGTCTGGGCCAGTTGATGTGCCGCGAGTGCGGCAATGCCCGGGACCGCCGCATCGGCCACGACCTGCTGCGCCAGGCAGCCCGCGCCGGCGACCGCATAGCCCAGCGTGAACTGGGCCAGATCGAAGACTGAGCTGTCCTCAATGCGCAGGCTTGGTTAACCTTCTTCTTTTCGGGTGACGGCAGGAATCGCTATGGCTTTTGACTGGACCAGTGTTGCGCTGGGTCTCGCCGGTGCTGGATTGCCGCTGTTGGGCCTGTGCTGGCAAATTCAGCGCCGACTGAGCGCACGGATGGCCGGCTGGGAATTGCTCGAAGAGCGCCTGGCCACCGCGCAACTGGCCCAGGAAGGGCTCGCCGCGCAGTTGGACGCCAGCCGTGACGAAATCAGCGACCTGAGCCAGGCCAACGCCGCCAAGCAAGCCGACCTCGCCGCCGTGCGCCGGGAAGTCGAACTGCTGCAGATCGACCGCGACAACGCCCGCGACGCCGCCCACGCCTGGAACCTCGACCGCTCCGCCAAAGAAACCGAACTGCGCCGCCTGGATGCCTTGTCTGCGTCCCTGCGCGCCGAATTGCGCGAGCAACAGGAAAGCCATCAGCAACGCCTCAGCGACCTGCAAGGTTCCCGTGATGAGCTGCGCGCGCAATTCGCTGAACTCGCCGGGAAGATCTTCGACGAGCGCGAACAGCGCTTCGCCGAAACCAGCCAACAGCGCCTCGGCCAATTGCTCGACCCGCTCAAGGAGCGCATCCAGTCGTTCGAAAAGCGCGTCGAAGAAAGCTACCAAAGCGAAGCCCGCGAGCGCTTTTCCCTGGCCAAGGAACTGGAGCGCCTGCAACAGCTGAACCTGCGCCTGTCCGATGAGGCCACCAACCTGACCCGCGCCCTCAAGGGCCAGAAAACCCAAGGTAACTGGGGCGAACTGATCCTGGAGCGAGTGCTGGAACATGCCGGGCTGGAAAAGGGCCGCGAGTACCAGACCCAGGTCAACCTCAAGGGCCCGGACGGCGAGCGCTTCCAGCCTGACGTGTTGATCATGCTGCCGGGTGACAAGCAGGTGGTGGTGGATTCCAAGGTCAGCCTGACGGCCTATCAACAGTACGTTGCAGAGGACGATCAAGCGATCGGCCAAGCCGCCCTGAAGGCGCATGTGCTGTCGTTGCGCAACCACGTCAAAGGCTTGGCCGGCAAGGACTACAAACGTCTCGAAGGCCTGCACAGCCTGGATTTCGTGCTGTTGTTCGTGCCCATCGAAGCCGCATTTTCGGCTGCACTCCAAGCCGAGCCGAACCTGTTCCAGGAGGCGTTCGACCGCAACATCGTGATCGTCAGCCCGACCACGCTGCTGGCGACTTTGCGGGTGATCGACAGCCTGTGGAAACAGGAGCGGCAAAGCCAGAACGCCCGGGAAATCGCCGAGCGCGCCGGTTGGCTGTATGACAAGTTCGTGCTGTTTATCCAGGACCTGGACGAGGTGGGCAACCGCCTGCAGCAGTTGGACAAAGCCTACAGCGCAGCGCGCAACAAGCTGACAGACGGACGCGGAAATCTGGTGAGCCGTACCGAGCAACTGAAACTGCTCGGCGCCCGCGCCAGCAAAAGCCTGCCGGCCGACCTGCTGGAACGGGCGATGACCGATGAAGACGGTGTGGCGCAGTTGCCAGAATAGTCACCGGTCTCTGTGGGAGCTGGCTTGCCTGCGATGCAGACACCTCGGTCCTCCAGGTACACCGAGGCGATGCCATCGCAGGCAAGCCAGCTCCCACATGAGCTAAAGCGGCAGGTGACGGCTCAACAAGGCCCGCAACGCCGCCGGCTTCACCGGCTTGGCCAGGTAATCCAACCCCGCCGCATGCACCTGGGCCACCATCTCCGGCCGTCCATCGGCACTGATCACCACCCCCGGAATCGGCTCCGCCAGTTGTGCCCGCAGCCAGCCCATCAACTCGGTGCCGGTCTCCCCGTGGTCGAGGTGATAATCCACCAGGGCCAGTTGCGGCCGCACACCCTCAGCCAGCAGCGCGGCGCATTGCGCCTGGTCGCGCGCGGTCCAGACTTCACAGCCCCAGCGCGTGAGCAAACTGCGCATGCCGATCAGGATGCTTTCTTCGTTATCCACACACAGCACCTGTGCACCACTTAACGGCTGGCCGCTTTCCTGCGCCGGCTTGGCAGGCGCGCTGACCTGGGTGCGCGCCAACGGCACGCGCACGCTGAACACGCTGCCCTTGCCCGGCCATGAACGCACGCTCAAGCGATGCCCGAGCACGCGGCACAAGCCGTCGGCAATCGCCAGGCCCAGGCCCAGGCCTTTCTCGGCGCGGGTCTGGTGACTGTCCAAACGTTTGAATTCTTCGAAGATGACTTTCTGTTTGTCCTGAGGAATGCCGGGGCCGCGGTCCCACACTTCAAGGCACAACTCACCGCGCCGCCGGCGTACGCCCAGTAGCACCGGCCCATCGGCATACCGGAACGCGTTGGTCAGGAAGTTCTGCAACACCCGCCGCAACAATTTGATGTCGCTGTCCACCCGCAAACGACTGCCCCGTAGCCGGAAGCGCAAACCCTGTTCCTGGGCCAGCGCCTTGAACTCGGCGCCCAACGTATCGAACAGTTCATTGAGCACGAAGGGTTGGCGCTGCGGATTGATCTTGCCGTTTTCCAAGCGTGAAATATCCAGCAGGTCGCTGATCAGGTCTTCCGCTGAGCGCAGCGAACTGTCCAGGTGCTGCACCAGTTGCCGGGCATCCGGCGACATGCCGTCGTTCTGATGGGAGAGGGCAGCAGAGAACAATCTTGCGGCGTTCAACGGCTGCATCAAGTCGTGGCTGACCGCCGCGAGGAACCGGGTTTTCGACTGGCTGGCCGTCTCGGCGACACCCTTGGCATCCGTCAGGGCGACGTTGAGTTGCGACAGTTCGTGCGTACGCTCGGTCACTCGCTGTTCCAGGCCTTCGTTGGCCTCGGTCAACGCCTGTTCGGCTTCGCGGAACGCGGTAATGTCGGTGAAACTCATGACAAACCCGCCGCCCGGCATCGGGTTGCCGATCAGCTCGATCACCCGGCCATTGGGGAACAGCCGCTCGGAGGTATGCGCACGGCCCTGGCGCATCCAGTGCAGGCGGCGCGCCACGTGCACTTCGGCCTCGCCCGGGCCGCACAGCCCGCGTTCGGCGTTGTAGCGAATGATGTCGGCAATCGGCCGGCCCACGCTGATCAGGCCTTCGGGGTAATTGAACAGCTCCAGGTAGCGCCGGTTCCAGGCCACCAGCCGCAGGGATTGGTCCACCACGCTGATGCCCTGGGTGATGTTTTCGATGGCGCCTTGCAGTAGCGCCCGGTTGAACTGCAGCACTTCCGACGCTTCGTCGGCGATGCGGACTACGTCCTCCAACTGCATTTCCCTGCCTTCAATGGCGGCTTTCACCACCGCCCGGGTCGACGAAGCGCCGAGCACACCGGCCAGCAGGCGTTCGGTGTGGGCGATCCAGTCGTTGTCAGCGTTCTGGTTGGGGTTAAAGCCTTTGCCCTGGCGATAGGCGAAGCGCACAAAACTCTGGTGAGCCCGCTCTTCGCCGACAAACCGCGCCGCCAGGCTGAGCAAATCGTTGATCTGTACCGAAAGCATCGAGCGGGCGCTGGCCCGTTGATTGATTTCCTGGCCGATAAAACGCCCGGCTTGCCAATGCTCCGACACCCGCGTACGCGACAGCATCGAGACCCACACGAACAACGTGAAGTTACCCGCCAGGGAAAATACGGTGCCCAGGGTCAGGGAAGTCACGGACAAACCCAGCGGGTGCGAATGCAGCCACGTCATGCCCGGGAAAAGGCTGAAGGACCAGCCGAGACTTTTCGCAGTGACCGGTAGGACCAAGGTGTAGAACCACAGGAACGTCCCTGCCGCCAACCCGGCAAAGACTCCGCGTCGGTTGGCCTGTTTCCAATACAGTGCGCCGAGCATCGCTGGAGCCAGCTGGGTCACGGCGGCGAACGCAATCTGGCCAATGGTTGCAAGGCTGGCGGAGGAGCCCAGCAGCCGGTAACTGACGTAAGCCAGCAGCAGGATGATGACAATGCTCACCCGGCGTACCGACAGCATCCAGTGACGGAACACTTCGAATGGCCGCTCGGCGCTGGAACGGCGCAGCAGCCAGGGCAGCAGCATGTCGTTGGAGACCATGGTCGACAGCGCGATACTCGCCACGATCACCATGCCCGTGGCCGCTGAAGCACCACCGATAAACGCCAGCACGGCCAGGGCCGGATGGGCTTCGGCCAGCGGCAGGCTGATCACGTAGGAGTCCGGTAATACCGAGCCCGGCAGCAGCATCTTCCCGCCGAGGGCAATCGGGATCACAAACAGGGCGGCCAGGATCAGATAGGCCGGGAACACCCACTTGGCCAGGCGCAGGTCCTGGGGGTCGATATTTTCCACCACGGTGACGTGAAACTGCCGGGGCAGGCAGATGATTGCCATCATCGCGACGCCGGTCTGCACCACCATCGAAGGCCAGTTGACCGTCTCTTTCCAGTATTCCTCCAGCCGTGGCGCGAGCATCGCCTGGCTGAACAGATCGTCGAAACCGTCGTACAGGCCGTAGGTCACAAACGCACCGACGGCGAGAAACGCGAACAGCTTGACCAGGGATTCAAAGGCAATCGCCAGCACCATGCCCCGGTGGTGTTCCGTGGCGTCCAGGTTGCGGGTACCAAACACGATGGTGAACAGTGCCAGTACCAGCGACACAATCAGCGCCGTGTCCTGGGAGCGGGTGCCGGTGGTGTCGGCGCTGGCCCCGATCAGCAGGTTCACCCCCAGCACGATGCCTTTGAGCTGCAAGGCGATATAAGGCAGCACGCCCACCAGGCAGATCAGCGCCACCACCACTGCAAGGGATTGGGATTTGCCGTAACGGGCGGCGATAAAGTCGGCGATGGAGGTGATGTTTTCCTGCTTGCTGATCAGCACCATCTTTTGCAGGACCCACGGCGCCAATACCAGCAGCAGTACCGGCCCCAGGTAGATCGGTAAAAATGCCCACAACTGTTCGGCCGCCTGGCCTACGGCACCAAAGAATGTCCAACTGGTGCAATACACCGCCAGCGACAGGCTATACACCCAGGCACGCATCCGCGGCGGCAGCGGCGCATGGCGACGGTCACCGTAAAAGGCGATGGCAAACATAATGGCCATATAGGCCAGGGCAACGGCGGCGATCAGCCCGCTGGACAGCGTCATGAGAACTCCAGACATAAGAACGCCCGGGCATTCCCGGCCCGGGCGAACAGTCTCGCATGATGCTTGGCGTTAGTCAGTGTCGACCAAGGTCGGAGCGTGGTGCGATGTCGCAGCTTGGGTTCAGGCGCCGAAGCCGCCGTCGATGGTCAAGCTGGCGCCGGTGATATAGCCGGCCTCAGGGCCTGCCAGGTAGGCGACGAAACTGGCGATCTCTTCCACATGGCCATAACGACCCACGGCCATGAAGCCGATCAGGCTCTCGGCGAAATCACCGCTTGCCGGGTTCATGTCGGTGTCCACCGGGCCTGGCTGCACGTTATTGATGGTGATGCCCCGTGGCCCCAGGTCGCGGGCCAGGCCTTTGGTCAGGCCGACCAGCGCCGATTTGCTCATGGCGTACGGGCCGCCACCGGCAAACGGCATGCGGTCGGCGTTGGTGCTGCCGATGTTGATGATGCGGCCCCCGTCGCCCATGTGCCGCGCGGCTTCCTGGGTGGCGACAAACACGCTGCGTACGTTGATGGCGAGGGTACGGTCGAAGTCTTCCAGGCTGAAATCTTCCAGCGGGCCGACGGCCAGCACGCCGGCGTTGTTCACCAGGATATCCAGGCGCCCGAAGGCTTCGACGGTGGCGTTGACGGCGCTGCGGATGGCGGCGGCATCGGCGCTGTCGGCATGGATCGCCAGGGCTTTGCCGCCTTCGCTGATCACGCTGTTCTGCAATGCTTCGGCCTTGGCGGCCGAGCTGACATAGGTGAAGGCGACGGCGGCGCCCTGGGCGGCCAGGCGCTTGACGATGGCGGCGCCGATACCGCGGGAACCGCCCTGAATCAAGGCGACTTTGCCGCTGAGGTTGTGTGTGGTCATGTCGATCTCCAGAAGGTGTGTTGAGGTTGGAGTCGAGTATCGACCTCGTATGGCGTCCTCGGTAGACCGTGATTGCTATAGTCTGTGTAAACCAAAAGTTTAGAGTGGGCGATATGGAAAGCTTTGGCAGTATCGAATGCTTTGTGCGCAGCGCCGAGGGTGGCAGCTTTGCCGAAGCCGCCCGGCACCTGAGCCTGACCCCGGCGGCCGTGGGTAAAAGCGTGGCCAAGCTGGAAGCGCGCCTGGGTGTGCGGCTTTTCCAGCGCAGCACCCGGCGTCTGACCCTGACCGAAGCAGGCAAGCTATTCCTGGAAGAGGTCAGCGGCAGCCTCACCACTATTCAAAACGCTGTGGCCAACCTGGCCAGCGCCGAAGGGCGGCCCGTAGGCACGCTTAAAGTGAGCATGGGCACTGTGTTCGGTACCCGCTATGTGGTGCCGTTGCTGAGTGAGTTTTTGCAGCGTTTTCCGGATATCAGCCCCGACTGGCATTTCGATAACCGCCAGGTGGACCTGATCGGCCAAGGCTTCGATGCCGCGATCGGCGGTGGTTTTGAGCTGCCCCAGGGCGTGGTCGCGCGCAAGTTGGCCCCGGCGCATCGGATCCTGCTGGCCTCACCCGAGTACCTCGCCAAACGCAAGCCGGTGCTCGCGCCCGAGGATTTGTCGCTCTGCAACGGCATCCTGATCCGCTCACCGCAAACCGGGCGCGTGCGCTCCTGGCAACTCACCCATCGCAACCGCGAACAGCGCCCGCTGGTGCTCAAGCCGCGCATGACCATGAGCGACTCCGGCGCCGCTTGCTGCGCCAGCGCCCAGGGCCTGGGGATTGCGCTGGTCAGCATGCCGATGGCGGTGCCGTTCCTCGACAGTGGCCAGTTGGTGCGCGTGCTGCCCGACTGGTACGTCGACGACGGCAACATCTCGCTGTACTACGCCGAACACAAGCTGCTGCCCGGCAAGACCCGGGCGTTTGTGGATTTCATTCTGGAGCAGTTTGTCGAACGCGAGCTGGGGCGGCGGTTCAGTGCCATTTGATCCTTGTGGGGATCAAGTGTGGGAGCTTCAGTGTCCGAACTTTCCGGGCCAGCCGATCACTTTCTTCGGCCTCGGCGTCGCATACGTGCGGATCTTCGAGGTCGACAGCCCCAACCGCACCAAGCCTTCGGCAATGGTGACCGCCGAGGTCACACCGTCCACCACCGGCACACCCGTGCGGTAGCGAATCTGCTCATCCAGCCCGGCCATGCCGCCGCAGCCCAGGCAGATCACCTCGGCCTTGTCTTCGCTGATCGCCAATTCAGCCTGGCGCACGATGGCCTCCATGGCCTTCAGCGGGTCTTCTTCCAGCTCCAGCACTGCCATGCCGCTGGCCCGCACCGACGCACAGCGCTGATACAAACCCGCCAGTTTCAGCCGGTCCTCGATCAGCGGCACCGTGCGGTCCAGGGTGGTCACCACCGAATAGGCATGCCCGAGGAACATCGCGGTGCTGGCCGCCGCTTCAGTGATGTCCACCACCGGCACATTGAGCAACTCCTGCAAGCCTTCGCGGCCATGTTCGCCGTAGCCGGCCTGGATCACCGCATCGAACGGCTGGTCGTAGGCCATCACCCGGTCCATCACCGCGATGGCTGCCAGGTAGCTTTCGAAATTGCCTTCCACCGATTCGGCGCCGAAAAACGGGGTCAGTCCGACGATCTCGGTGCCGGGGGACGCCACCGCCCGTGCCTGCTTGGCGATGGCTTCGGTGATGGACTCGGTGGTGTTGACGTTGACCACAAGGATGCGCATGGAATGTCCTTACTTAATGACTGACGTTATCGACTGCAATGCTTTCGCCGCTCACATCGGCGTAATACGGCTGGCGCTTGGCGAACAGCAGGTACAGCATCCCTGCAATACCGGCGCCAATCAGCCAGGAAAAGGGCGAGACGTGGGCGAAACCGGGCAGCAGGGCGAGGAGAATGGCGATCACCGCCGCAGGAATAAACGCCGCCACCGCCCGCAAATTGATGCCGCGGCTGTAGTAATAAGCGCCATTCGGGTCTTCGCTGTACAGCTGCGGCACGTCCACCTGGCTTTTGCGGATCAACCAGTAGTCGACCATGATCACCCCGTACAACGGTCCCAACAGAGCGCCGAGGCCCGAGAGGAAATACACGATCACCAGTGGGCTGTTGTAGAGGTTCCACGGCAGGATCAACACCGCCACGGTGGCGCTGATCAGCCCGGCGCGGCGGAAGTTCAGGTACTTGGGCGCCAGGTTGCTCAGCACAAAGGCGGGAGCGACGAAGTTGGCCATGATGTTCACCGCCACTGTCACAATCAGGAACGCCAGGCAGCCCAGCACCAGAAAGAACGTATTCGGAATCGCCGCGATGATTTCGGTGGGGCTCTCGATCACCCGGCCATTGAGGTGAAACTGCCCGCCGCACAGCAGCACGGTGATGGCGGCGAACACCAGGATATTCACCGGCAGGCCCCAGAAGTTGCCGACCTTGATGGTCTTGCGGCAGGGCGAGGAGCGGGCGAAGTCGCAGAAATTCAGGATCAGTGTGCCGTAGATCGCCAGCCACAGCGCGCCGCCGGCGAAGATATTGCGCCACATCTCACCACCGGTCAGTGGCTCGCGAATGGCCCAGGCAATGTGGCCGTCCGCCTGGAAATACATCCAGCCGGCCAGGGACGCTACTGTCAGCAGAATCACCGGCCCGGCGAAGGCTTCATAGCGGCGCACCATTTCCATGCCATAGGCGAGGATCGCGAGCTGCACAAACCAGATCGCCACAAAACACGCCCAGCCCAGGGTGGACAGGCCGAGGATCGAGTTGTGGTCATAGTCGGCAAAACCTGGATGAACCGCCGTCAATAGCACGCGGAAAACCACCGAGGCCAGGTAGGTCTGTATCCCGAACCAGGCAATCGCGATCACCGCACGAATCAGTGCCGGAATCTGCGCACCATGGATGCCAAAACTGATGCGGCTGATCACTGGAAACGGTACGCCGGTCTTCTGCCCCATATAGCCCGACAGGTTCATGAAGAAGTACACCAGCGCCGCGCCGATCCCCAGGGACAGCAGAATCTGCCAGCCACCCAGGCCCAGCGCATACAGGCCGATGGCGAAGGAGTAGTTGGCGATGTTATGCACATCATTGGTCCACAAGGCAAAGATGCTGTAGCGGCCCCAGCGCCGGCCTTCGGCCTTGGTGGGTGCAAGGTCCTTGTTGTGCAGGCGCGGGCTGAGGACCAGCGGGCCGGGGCTCACGGCCTCGGGGTTCAGGGTGGAGGAGGGCAGATCCAGTGCGATGTTATTGGAGAGACTTGTACGCATTCCGGCAGGCTCCTGGACACCAGCAGGAGAACGGCTGATGTCAAAGTGTATGTATCTTTTTTATTGATTGTATACAAAGTGTGTTTTTCCTTAAGCCACATGCGTGCCAGATTTTCGCCGGGAAAATTATCGGATAAGTTGGTTTTTAGAGTGATTGGAAATAAATGGCTGAATTTAAAGCGATATAAATTGACCGTTTGAACAGCTATTTATTTTGTAGCGCAGAGAGGGACGGGGATTTAATAAGAGGTGTGACGCGGGAGGATGTAACTTTTCGGTGCAGGATTTTATAAGTGCACACAAAAATGGCACCGATGGTGACATTTCTGTGTACAGGTTTTTCGACCCAGGTGTTACGCCTTGCTGATGATGTTCCCGGCGTGCAACCCGCATTCTTTCTGGGTTGCTTCTTCCCACCACCAACGGCCTTCGCGTTCGTGCTGGTTCGGCAATACCGGGCGGGTGCAGGGCTCACAGCCGATGCTGATAAAGCCGCGCTCGTGCAGGCTGTTGTACGGCAGCTCGAGCATGCGGATGTAACCCCAGACTTCCTCGCTGGTCATCTGCGCCAGCGGGTTGAACTTGTACAGGGTGCGTTCCGGGGTGGAGAAGGCCGTATCGATTTCCAGCGCAGCCACCTGGCTGCGGGTGCCGGGGCTCTGGTCGCGGCGCTGGCCGGTGGCCCAGGCGCTTACGCCGGAAAGCTTGCGGCGCAGCGGTTCGATCTTGCGTACGCCACAGCACTCGCCATGGCCGTCCTTATAGAAACTGAACAGGCCCTTTTCCTTGACGAAGGGTTCCAGCTTGCTCTGGTCCGGCGAGATCAGCTCGATGTCGATCTTGTAGAACTCACGCACCTGCTCGATAAACCGGTAGGTCTCCGGGTGCAGGCGGCCGGTGTCGAGGCTGAACACCTTGACGTTCTTGTTCAGCTTCCAGGCCATGTCGACCAGCACCACGTCCTCGGCACCGCTGAAAGAGATCCACAGGTCGTCGCCAAACTGGCTGAACGCCAGCTTGAGAATGTCTTGGGCGGATTTGTTGGCATAAGTCGCGGCGAGTTCAGCGACGTCGAAGGCTTGGTTCATCAGGACGGTTCCTACAGGTCAATGGCGCTTAGCGCTCTATAGGGGGGCGATGGTAACAAAATCCCGCCTGCGTTGCGGCGGCCAGCGTGAATCGCTAGAGTTCGGCAGTCCTTATGCTCGCTCAACTCAATAACTTTAAATGGGAGTGTCTTGTGGAAATTGCCTGTCTCGACCTGGAAGGCGTACTGGTCCCGGAAATCTGGATCGCCTTCGCCGAAAAAACCGGTATTGAATCCTTGCGGGCCACCACCCGGGACATTCCCGACTACGATGTGCTGATGAAACAGCGCCTGCGCATTCTTGATGAACACGGGCTGAAGCTCTCGGACATCCAAGAAGTGATCGCCACCCTCAAGCCCCTGGACGGCGCCATCGAGTTCGTCAACTGGCTGCGCGAACGCTTCCAGGTGGTGATCCTGTCGGACACCTTCTATGAGTTCTCCCAGCCGCTGATGCGTCAACTGGGCTTCCCGACCTTACTGTGCCATCGGTTGATCACCGACGAGAACGACCGGGTGGTGAGTTACCAACTGCGCCAGAAAGATCCGAAGCGTCAGTCGGTGCTGGCCTTCAAGACCTTGTACTACCGAGTGATTGCAGCCGGTGATTCCTACAACGACACCACCATGCTGGGTGAAGCCGACCGCGGGATTCTGTTCCACGCGCCGGAGAACGTGATCCGCGAGTTCCCGCAGTTCCCGGCGGTGCATTCGTTTGAGGACTTGAAGAAAGAGTTCATCAAGGCGTCGAATCGGCAGTTGAGCCTGTAAGTTATATGGCGTGGCTGACGCCTCATCGCAGGCAAGCCAGCTCCCACATGTTGACCGCGCTCCCCTGTGGGAGCCGGGCTTGCCCGCGATGGGGCCGGTGTGGCCACTGCACAGCCTAGACCCCTGCCAGCAGACTCTCATAAGGAATGCGCAAGCCTTCATGCAGGCGTTTGATCATCGACAAGCTCAGTTTGCGCTTGTGGTTCAGCACTTCAGAAACCCGCCCGCTCGGACCTATGAAAGGCTCCAGGTCACGGGCGGTCAGGCCTAGTTGCTCCATTCGAAATTTAATTGCTTCTACGGGATCCGAAGGCGGCATTGGGTAATGCTCTGCTTCGTACTTTTCGATAAGTATTGCGAGAATTTCCAGCTCGTCACCCTCAGGCGAGCCGATTTCCGCTTCCCAAAGCTGCTCGACGCGCGCGAGCGCAGCCGTCAGGTCTTCCTGGGAATGAATAGGTTTGATGTTCATCACACGGTCTCCGCATTATGGCGATACAGCTCGACCAGCGGCGTTTTGGCATCCCTGTAACCGGGTTGGCTTTCCCAGAATATTCGCAAGGCAGACAGAGCGATTATCCGCATCCCTGCAACCTCCCAATTTGGGAGATGATAGGTGCGGTTAAGGGCAGATGCAATCTCGGAAATCTTTCCTGACAAGTAGGCAGTCGTTTCATGTGATCCTTCACAGGCGGCTGGTGGACGGTTGAAGCCGGACGCTATCGTCCGACTTCAGCTCCGTCCACTTCAGTACTGATTCAGGTTTTTTCTGCTGCTTGGCTCCTCGTCGCAGAGCCAGGGAGGGGCTGCGTGCTACAGGCTTTCCAAGGTTTGTAACAACACCCGCACCTTGGTCATCGACTCCTGGTACTCCGCCTGCCACTCCGAGTCAGCGACAATCCCGCCGCCGCCCCAGCAGCACACCTG
Source organism: Pseudomonas sp. PAMC 26793 (assembly GCF_000313235.1). Taxonomy (NCBI): domain Bacteria; kingdom Pseudomonadati; phylum Pseudomonadota; class Gammaproteobacteria; order Pseudomonadales; family Pseudomonadaceae; genus Pseudomonas; species Pseudomonas sp. PAMC 26793. Next base: position 127,332 of record NZ_AMXG01000044.1, on the reverse strand, counting down.
CCCATCCTTGACCAGCAGGCTGCGGATCGCGATGGAGCTGTCCATCTCGCCGCGCACGTCCAGGTATAACAACGAACCGCAATACAACCCGCGTCGGGTCGTCTCCAGTTCGTCGATGATCTGCATCGCGCGGATCTTCGGTGCGCCGGTGATCGAGCCGCCGGGGAAGCTGCCGGCGATCAGGTCGAGGGCGTCTTTGTCGTCTGCCAGTTCACCGGTGACGCTGCTGACCAGGTGATGCACATTCGGATAGCTTTCGAGGCTGAACAGCTCTGGCACTTTCACCGAGCCGGTACGGCAGGTGCGGCCCAGGTCGTTGCGCAGCAGGTCGACGATCATCAGGTTCTCGGCACGATCCTTGGGGCTGGCCAGCAATTCAGCGGCGTTGGCCGCATCTTCCGCAGGCGTTGCACCTCGTGGCCGGGTGCCTTTGATCGGGCGAGTTTCCACCTGGCGCTGGCTGATTTTGACGAAGCGCTCCGGCGATAAACTCAATACCGCGCCATCATCCGGCAGGCTCTGGAACCCGGAAAACGGCGTCGGGCAGGCTTCGCGCAAAGCGCAGTAGGCCACCCACGGATCGCCCATGCACGGGGCGCGGAAGCGTTGGGCAAAGTTGACCTGGTAGCAGTCACCGGCCTGGATGTAGTCCTGGATGCGGGCGAGGGCGTGTTTGTAGGTGTCGGCTGTCACGTCCGGGGCCATTGGGCCTTGCAGCTTGAAGGCCGCCGATACGCTGATGACCGGCTGGCCGAACAAGGTGATCAGGCGTTGCCGTTCGCTTTCCGCCAGTTTGGGATGGAACACCAGTTGGCTGGTCTGCGCCTGGTGATCGCTGATCAAGCCCCATGCGTACAGGCCGAACCTCGCATCCGGCAGGTGCAGGTCGTCCACGGCCAGGTGCGGCAGTTGTTCAAGATGGCGACCGAAGTCATAGCTCAGGTAACCGATCAGGCCACCGGCAAACGGCAGTGCGTAGGGCGCGGGAATCGTGGCTTCACCCAGCAACCTCAGGTTTTCTCGCAAGCGGTGCAGGAAATCGCTGCCGCTTTCGTCCGGCAGTACCGCCAGTGTCGTCTCGGGCCAGGCGCTCAGCAGGTCATAACGGCCGCGCTCGGCAGCCGGTCGGCCGCTGTCCAGCAGCACCGCGCCGGGGGCATGGCGGATCGCTGCAAAGTATTCGGCAGGGTTGGCCCGGTAGGGCAGCGGGTGTACGGAACAGGTCACTGGGTTTATCCCTCGACCGCCGGAATATGCCCAAACATCTCCTGCACAAACTTCACCCGCTCTTCCGGTGTTTCCATCACGCCTGCGGCTTTCAGCTCTTCCAGTCGAGCCTCCACCGCATGGGTGCGCAAGGTCAGGCCGCAGTCGTTGGCGATCTGGATGTTCAGCCCCGGGCGAGCGTTAAGCTCCAGGATCAATGGACCCTTTTCCTGGTCCAGCACCATGTCCACGCCGATGTAACCCAACCCGCACAGCTCGTAGCAGCCGGCGGCGAGCTTCATGAAGCCGTCCCAGTTGGGCAGTTGCACGCCATCCACCGCGTTGGTGGTGTCCGGGTGCTTGGTAATGATGTTGTTCAGCCAGGTGCCGCGCAGGGTCAGGCCGGTGGCCAGGTCGACACCCACGCCAATGGCGCCCTGGTGCAGGTTGGCCTTGCCGCCGGACTGACGGGTCGGCAAGCGCAGCATGGCCATCACTGGATAGCCCATCAGCACAATGATGCGGATATCCGGTACGCCCTCGTAGCTGATGCTCTTGAAAATCTGGTCGGGCACCACCCGGTATTCGATCAGCGCCCGGTCACGGTGGCCGCCGAGGGAATACAGGCCGGTGAGGATGCTGGAAATCTGATGCTCGATCTCTTCATGGCTGATGATCTTGCCGGAGACCGTGCGATAGCGCCCTTCGAAACGGTCGGCGATCACCAGGATGCCGTCACCGCCGGCACCCTGGGCCGGTTTGATCACGAAGTCGCTGCGCCCGCCGATGATCTCGTCGAGCTTGTCGATTTCCTTCTCGGTGGAAATGACTCCGTACATTTCCGGCACGTGGATGCCGGCGGCCATGGCCCGTTCCTTGGTGATGATCTTGTCATCGACGATCGGGTACAGGCTGCGCTTGTTGTACTTGAGCACGTAGTCGGCATTACGCCGGTTGATGCCCATGATTCCCCGCGCTTCCAGGGCCTTCCAGGTCTTCCAGAAGCCGAACATTACGAATCAGCCTTGAGGAAGGCCTTGAAACGTACCAGTTCGGTCAGGCGGTAGCCGCGATAACGACCCATGGCCAGCATGAAGCCCACCAGGATCAACAGGATCGCCGGGAAGGTGAACACGAAGTAGATCAGCTCCGGCACGCTCATGATGATGTGGGCCAGGGATGCGGCGAACAGCGTGCCGATCGCGACTTTCATCGCATGGCCGCCGCCACGTTCTTCCCAGGTGATCGACAGGCGTTCGATGGTCATGGTCAGGATCACCATCGGGAACAGCGCCACCGACAGTCCGCGCTCCAGGCCCAGCTTGTGGCTGAACAGGCTGATGGCCGCGATCAGCACCACCACGAAGGTCAGCACCACCGAGAGCCTCGGCAGCATCTGCAGCTTCAAGTGTTCCAGGTAAGACCGCAGCGACAGCCCCAGCGCCGTAATAATGGTGAACAGCACAATCCCGAAGCCCAGCTGCGTCTCGCGGAACGCCAGGGCAATCAGCACTGGAGTAAAGGTGCCGAGGGTCTGCAGGCCGATCAGGTTGCGCAGGATCAGGATCACCAGCACGCCAATCGGGATCATCACCATGATCATGAAGGTCTGCTGGGTTTGCAGCGGCAGGCCGTACAGCGAGTATTCGAGGAAGTTGGCGTCGGTGTTTTCGTCTGTCAGCTTGGCCAGGCGAATCGCGTTCATTTCGCTGTTGTTGAGGCTGAAGGTCACCATGGCCTTTTTGCCGCCATCGACGGTGATCAGGTTTTCATCGCCGGTCCACCACAGCAGGCGGTCGGCTGGCAAGCCTTGCTCGCCGGTGTCGGGGTTGAAGTACAGCCAGTCATTGCCATTGAAGCTGCGCAGCCAGAGTTCAGGGGTTTGCGGCTGGTCGGCCACCAGGCGGATGGTGTGGACCTTTTCCACCGGTACGTGGGCGATGGACAGCAGTAGCTCGACGATCTTGGCCTTGTGCGGCGTCGACGGGTCGCCCGCCAGCAGCAGCTTCACGTTGTCGTCGTTGAGGTTGTTGGTGCGCTTGATGGCTTCGCTGATAAAGGTTTCGACGTCGGCGGAGTGCTGGCGGATCGGCGCCAGCAGGGCTTCGGCGGCGATCTTTTCCGGGCCTTCGACGGCGATGCTGTCGCGGAAGGTCGGGCCCTTGATCTTGACCTTTTCACCGCTGTAGCGCTTGGTCAGCACCAGGCGATAGTAGAGGGTCTGGTTGCCCTTGGCCCGGCGGGCCGACCAGGTGACCTTGCGGTTGCCGTCGAGGCGATTGACGCTGACGCCGTAGTTATTCGAGATGAAGCTTTCATTCAGGCTGACGAAGTCGCGGCTCAGGGGCGGCACGAACATCTGGATTTTCACCGGGTCCTTGGCGTTGGCGACGAACTCGACCTTGGCGTCGATGTTCCACAGGTCGTCGGTGGCGTCCTCGGTGACGGGTATCCCCAGCACGAAAATCTGATAGGCGGTGACCGAAATGCCCAATACCACCAAAACGGCGATCAGGATTTTCAGGTGCAGATTAAGAGAGCGCATTCAAATTACTCAGCGGTATGAGCGTCGGTGGCGCAGGCAGGTTTGCCCGCCGCGTATTTAAGACTGGGGTCGACCAGCGCATCAAAGCGTTTCAGCGCTTCGGAGCCGATCAGCAGCGGGTATTGGAAGGCGCTGCGGTCAGTCAAGTTCACTTCGATACTGCGTAAAGTGGTGCCCATGCAGATGTCCAGGGCAATCACTGGACGGGCGGTGTAGTTCTTGTCCTCATCGGGGTCGTAGTCACCGGCGCGGCGCTTGATCTTGCTCACGCGGGCCAGGGGACGCTCGATGGGGTGGGAATGTGCGGTGTCGATGGCCAGGTAGAAGCGCACCCAGGATTCACCGTTGCGCTTGAATCGTTTGATATCGCGGGCGCTCAAGGACGCAGTCTTGGCGCCGGTGTCGAGTTTGGCGGCCACTTCCAGGTCGATGCCGGCCAACTTGGCGTATTCATTGAGGCCATACACGGTCTTCTCGGCAGCAACGCCAAGGCCCGGCATAAGCAGTAGAAGCAAAAGGGGGAAGGGCTTGAGTCTCATAAATCCTGACGCGGTGCAGTGCGATGTTCAATTCAAGGCGACTGGCATTGCTGCGCAAGCTCCCTCGTGCGCCTTTTCATCCAGGGATGTGAGGCAAAAGTGGCCGGCATTCTAACATGAAGGTTTTCTTGCGCCAGCGCTGGCAGCCGGCCATGCCCTGATAGGGTGCAAGGCAGGTTATTAGACGATTGTCGACAATGTGTATTTATTCTTTGACTATCCGGGGCTGATTGGCTAGTTTTTGCCGCATTGCTTTTAAAGGTGTCGACAATATGCTGGATCAACTGGAAACCCCAGTAATAGCGTCAGACGATTCCCAGACCATGTCGGAGAACGTCTTCCGGCGTATCCAGGCCGCCATCGTCAAGGGCGAGATCGCCCCCGGCAGCAAAATCTCCGAGCCGGAACTGGCGCGCACCTATGGCATCAGCCGTGGCCCGCTGCGCGAGGCGATCCACCGTTTGGAAGGCCAGCGCCTGCTGGTGCGCATCCCCCACGTGGGCGCGCGAGTGGTGTCCTTGAGCCATGAAGAGCTGATCGAACTCTACGAAATCCGCGAATCCCTGGAAGGCATGGCCTGTCGCCTGGCCGCCGAGCGCATGACCGACGCCGAGATCGAAGAGTTGCGCCAGGTGTTGCACACCCACGAGCGCGATGCGGCCTTCCAGGCCGGTGTCGGCTATTACCAGCAGGAAGGCGACTTCGACTTTCATTACCGGATAATTCAAGGCGCCGGTAACCGCACCCTGACCCAAATGTTGTGCGGCGAGCTGTATCAGTTGGTGCGCATGTACCGCATCCAGTTCTCCGCCACCCCCAATCGTCCACGCCAGGCCTTTGCCGAGCATCACCGCATTCTTGACGCGATTGCCGATCGCGACGGTGAACTGGCCGAGTTGTTGATGCGCCGTCATATCGGCGCTTCCAAACGCAACATTGCCCGTCACTTCCCGGACGGCGCTCCCCAATCACGAGGTGAGTCATGAGTTCCAATAACAACACTACTCCAGGCCAGCGTTTCCGTGACGCCGTGGCCAGCGAACACCCATTGCAGGTGGTCGGCGCGATCAACGCCAACCACGCGCTGCTGGCCAAGCGTGCCGGTTTCAAGGCGATCTACCTGTCGGGTGGCGGGGTGGCTGCCGGCTCCCTCGGCGTGCCGGACCTGGGCATCACCGGCCTGGATGACGTGCTGACCGACGTGCGCCGCATCACCGACGTGTGCGACCTGCCGCTGTTGGTGGACGTGGACACCGGTTTTGGCTCCTCGGCGTTCAACGTCGCGCGCACCGTCAAGTCGATGATCAAGTTCGGCGCGGCGGCGATCCATATTGAAGACCAGGTGGGCGCCAAGCGTTGCGGCCATCGTCCGAATAAAGAAATCGTGTCCCAGCAGGAAATGGTCGACCGCATCAAGGCCGCCGTGGATGCGCGCACCGATGACAGTTTCGTGATCATGGCCCGCACCGACGCACTGGCGGTGGAAGGTCTGGAATCCGCCCTGGAACGTGCCGCCGCCTGCATCGAGGCCGGCGCCGACATGGTGTTCCCGGAGGCCATCACTGAGCTTGAGATGTACAAACTGTTCGCCTCCCGGGTGAAGGCGCCGATCCTGGCCAACATCACCGAATTCGGTGCAACGCCTCTCTACACAGTCGATCAACTGAAATCTGCGGATGTTTCCATCGTCCTGTACCCGCTCTCGGCCTTCCGCGCCATGAACAAGGCGGCCGAGAACGTCTACACCGCGATCCGTCGCGACGGCACCCAGCAGAACGTGATCGACACCATGCAAACCCGCATGGAGCTTTACGATCGCATTGACTACCACACCTTCGAGCAGAAGCTCGACGCGCTGTTCGCCGCCAAGAAGTAACGGACCCTGATACGTGTAGGAGCGAGCTTGCTCGCGAAGATCGTTAACGATAACGCGCTTAGCCTGAATGAACGCGGCGCCCTGAAGTTTTTCGCGAGCTAGCTCGCTCCTACAAGGGGTGGTGTGAAGCTTCAGCGAGACGCTTCCCTAATAAATACAAGATTGGAGATAACCATGGCCGAAGCAAAAGTACTCAGTGGAGCCGGCCTGCGTGGCCAGGTTGCCGGGCAGACCGCACTGTCCACCGTGGGCCAGGCCGGTGCCGGCTTGACCTACCGCGGCTACGACGTGCGCGAACTCGCCGCCGACGCGCAGTTTGAAGAAGTCGCCTACCTGCTGCTCTACGGCGAACTGCCGACCAAGGCCGAGCTGGCCGCCTACACCGCCAAGCTCGGCAAACTGCGTGACCTGCCCCAGGCGCTGAAAGAAGTGCTGGAACGCATCCCCGCCGACGCCCACCCGATGGACGTGATGCGCACCGGTTGCTCGTTCCTGGGCAACATCGAGCCGGAGAAAGACTTCTCCGTGCAGCGCGACGTGACCGACCGCCTGCTCGCCGCGTTCCCGGCGATCATGTGCTACTGGTACCGCTTCAGCCACGATGGCCTGCGTATCAATTGCGTGACCGACGAGCCGTCCATCGGCGGCCACTTCCTGCACCTGCTGCACGACAAGAAGCCCAGCGACTTGCACGTCAAGGTGATGAACGTGTCGCTGATCCTCTACGCCGAGCACGAATTCAACGCCTCAACGTTCACCGCCCGTGTGTGTGCGTCGACCCTGTCAGACTTGTATTCCTGCGTCACCGCTGCCATCGGTTCCCTGCGCGGCCCGCTGCACGGCGGGGCCAACGAAGCGGCGATGGAGATGATCGAGCGTTTCTCGTCCGCCCAGGAAGCGGTGGAAGGCACCCTGGGCATGCTGGCGCGCAAGGACAAGATCATGGGCTTCGGCCACGCGATCTATAAAGACAGCGACCCGCGTAATGAAGTGATCAAGGGCTGGTCGAAAAAACTCGCTGAGGAGGTGGGCGACACCGTGTTGTTCCCGGTTTCCGAAGCCATCGACAAGACCATGTGGGAGCAGAAGAAACTGTTCCCCAACGCCGACTTCTACCATGCCTCGGCGTACCACTTCATGGGTATCCCGACCAAGCTGTTCACGCCGATTTTCGTCTGCTCGCGGCTGACAGGATGGGCCGCGCATGTATTTGAACAGCGTGCCAACAACCGCATCATCCGTCCGAGCGCCGAGTACATCGGCGTTGAGCAGCGCAAGTTCGTGCCAATCGAACGTCGCTGAGTGGAGAAACCGCTGATCTCGGGGTGAAACCGGATCAAAAATGTGGGAGCGGGCTTGCTCGCGAAGGCGGTGTGACAGTCGCCATGGGTGTTGAATGACACACCGCCTTCGCGAGCAAGCCCGCTCCCACATTTAGACTGTGTTTCACACTGGATCAGCAACGGTTCTTCCTTTTGCAACTACCGTGACCGAGTCCTGACGATGAACACTGAACACCGCAAACCGCTCCCCGGCAGCCACCTCGATTTCTTTGATGCCCGCGCGGCGGTCGATGCAATCACCCCTGGCGCCTACGCCACACTGCCGTACACCTCCCGCGTACTCGCGGAAAACCTGGTGCGTCGCTGTGACTCAGCGACCCTCAACGCATCCCTGAGCCAACTGATCGAGCGCAAACGCGACCTCGATTTCCCGTGGTTCCCGGCCCGCGTGGTGTGCCACGACATCCTCGGCCAGACCGCCCTGGTGGACCTTGCCGGCCTGCGCGATGCCATTGCCCTGCAAGGCGGTGACCCAGCCCAGGTCAACCCGGTGGTGCCGACCCAACTGATCGTCGACCATTCCCTGGCCGTCGAAGCCGGTGGTTCTGACCCGGAGGCATTCGAGAAAAACCGCGCCATCGAAGACCGCCGCAACGAAGACCGTTTCCACTTTATCGAGTGGACCAAAAAGGCCTTCAAGAACGTCGACGTGATCCCGCCGGGCAACGGCATCATGCACCAGATCAACCTGGAGAAAATGTCCCCGGTGATTCAGGTGCGTGACGGTGTTGCCTTCCCGGACACCTGCGTCGGCACCGACAGCCACACGCCTCACGTTGATGCCTTGGGCGTGATCGCCATCGGTGTCGGCGGCCTCGAAGCGGAGAGCGTGATGCTCGGTCGCGCCTCGTGGATGCGCCTGCCGGAAAGTGTCGGCGTGGAGCTGACGGGCAAGCTGCAACCGGGCATCACCGCCACCGATATGGTGCTGGCGCTGACCGAGTTCCTGCGCAAGCAAAAGGTCGTGGGTGCGTGGCTCGAGTTCTTCGGCGAAGGCGCCTCCGCGCTGACCCTGGGCGACCGCGCCACCATCTCCAACATGGCCCCGGAATACGGCGCCACGGCGGCGATGTTCTACATCGACCAACAGACCATCGCCTACCTCAAGCTCACGGGCCGTGAAGATGAACAAGTCACCCTGGTGGAGCAGTACGCTCGCCACACCGGCCTGTGGGCGGACGACCTCAAGGGCGCGCAATACGAGCGTGGCCTGAGCTTCGATTTGTCCTCGGTGGTGCGCAACATGGCCGGCCCGAGCAACCCCCACGCCCGCGTCGCCACCAGCGACCTGGCGGCCAAGGGCATCTCTGGCCAGTGGGATGACGTGCCGGGGCAAATGCCCGACGGCGCAGTGATCATCGCAGCTATCACCAGCTGCACCAACACCAGCAACCCGCGCAACGTGATTGCCGCCGGCCTGCTGGCGCGCAATGCCAACAAGCTCGGGCTGGCCCGCAAGCCGTGGGTCAAGTCATCCCTGGCGCCGGGTTCGAAAACCGTCGCCATGTACCTCGACGAAGCCGGGTTGACCACCGAACTGGAACAACTGGGTTTTGGTGTCGTGGCGTTTGCCTGCACCACCTGCAACGGCATGTCCGGCGCACTCGACCCGGTGATCCAGCAAGAGATCATCGACCGCGACCTGTACGCCACCGCCGTGCTGTCGGGTAACCGCAACTTCGACGGCCGTATCCACCCGTACGCCAAGCAAGCGTTCCTCGCGTCGCCGCCGCTGGTGGTGGCCTACGCGATTGCCGGCACCATCCGTTTTGATATCGAGAAGGACGTGCTGGGCCTGGATGCCAACGGCAAGGAAATCCGCCTGAAGGACATCTGGCCGAGCGACGAAGAAATCGACGCAGTGGTCAAGGCATCGGTCAAGCCGGAGCAGTTCCGCCAGGTCTACATCCCCATGTTCGCGATCCACGAAGACACCGGCCCGAAGGTCACGCCGCTGTACGACTGGCGCCCGCAGAGCACCTATATCCGTCGTCCGCCGTACTGGGAAGGCGCCCTGGCCGGCGCACGTCCGCTCAAAGGCATGCGTCCGCTGGCGGTGCTGCCGGACAACATCACCACCGATCACCTGTCGCCGTCCAACGCGATCATGCTTGACAGCGCCGCCGGTGAATACCTGGCGAAAATGGGCCTGCCGGAAGTCGACTTCAACTCCTACGCGACCCACCGCGGCGACCACTTGACCGCGCAGCGCGCCACCTTCGCCAACCCGAAACTGTTCAATGAAATGGTGGTTGAAGACGGCAAGGTCAAGCAGGGTTCGCTGGCGCGCCTGGAGCCGGAAGGTAAGGTCACGCGCATGTGGGAAGCCATCGAAACCTACATGGAGCGCAAGCAGCCGCTGATCATCATTGCCGGCGCCGACTACGGCCAGGGCTCGTCCCGGGACTGGGCGGCCAAGGGCGTACGCCTGGCGGGTGTGGAAGCGATCGCCGCCGAAGGTTTCGAGCGCATCCACCGTACCAACCTGGTGGGCATGGGCGTGTTGCCGCTGGAGTTTCTGCCGGGCACCGACCGCAAGACCCTGAAGATCGACGGTACGGAAACCTACGACGTGATCGGCGAACGCACCCCGCGTGCGCAGCTGACCTTATTGATCAACCGCAAGAATGGCGAGCGTGTCGAGGTGCCGGTGACCTGCCGCCTGGACACGGCTGAAGAAGTGTCGATCTACGAGGCGGGCGGCGTGTTGCAACGCTTTGCCCAGGACTTCCTGGAATCGGCTGTTACTGCCTGACAACTGTGGCCGGGGTTTGTGCCCCGGCCCATGAGGATCACCATGGCACACGTACCGCAGATCAAGATTCCCGCCACCTACATGCGTGGCGGTACCAGCAAGGGTGTGTTTTTCAATCTCAAGGATTTGCCCGAATCCGCCCAGGTGCCAGGCACGGCGCGAGATGCGTTGTTGTTGCGGGTGATCGGCAGCCCCGACCCGTACGACAAGCAAATCGACGGCATGGGCGGCGCGACGTCCAGCACCAGCAAAACCGTGATCCTCGCCAAAAGTACCCGCGCCGATCACGACGTGGATTACCTGTTCGGCCAGGTGTCCATCGACAAACCGTTCGTGGACTGGAGCGGCAATTGCGGCAACCTGTCGGCGGCGGTGGGTTCGTTCGCTATCAGCGCCGGCCTGGTAGATGCCGCGCGCATTCCGCACAACGGCGTGGCCGTGGTGCGGGTCTGGCAGGCGAATATTGGCAAGACCATCATCGCCCACATACCGATCACCGATGGTGCCGTGCAGGAAACCGGCGACTTCGAACTCGACGGCGTGACCTTCCCGGCCGCTGAGGTGCAGCTGGAATTCATGGACCCGGCGGCGGAAGAAGAGGGCGGCGGTGGCTCGATGTTTCCTACCGGCAACCTGGTGGATGACCTGGAAGTGCCGGGTGTCGGCACGTTCAAGGCGACGCTGATCAATGCCGGGATTCCCACCATCTTCATCAACGCCCAGGACCTGGGGTACACCGGCACCGAGCTGCAGGGCGCGATCAATAGCGACCCCAAAGCCCTGGCGATGTTTGAAACCATTCGTGCTCACGGCGCGTTGCGCATGGGCTTGATCAAACACCTGGACGAAGCAGCCCAGCGCCAGCACACGCCGAAGGTGGCGTTTGTGGCCCGGCCCGCGGATTACGTAGCGTCCAGCGGCAAGGCGATCAAAGCGGCCGATGTCGACCTGCTGGTGCGGGCGTTGTCCATGGGCAAACTGCACCACGCGATGATGGGCACGGCGGCGGTGGCGATTGGCACGGCGGCGGCGATTTCCGGCACGCTGGTGAATTTGGCAGCGGGCGGCGTGGAGCGCAATGCCGTGCGGTTCGGGCATCCGTCCGGGACGTTGCGGGTAGGCGCCGAGGCCAGCCAGGTCAACGGTGAATGGGTGGTGAAAAAAGCCATCATGAGTCGCAGTGCGCGGGTGCTGATGGAAGGTTTTGTGCGCGTACCCGGCGACGCTTTCTAACCGATCGTTCCCACGCTCTGCGTGGGAATGCATCCCGTGACGCTCTGCGTCACCCTTTTACGGGACGCAGAGCGTCCAAGGCGGCATTCCCACGCAGAGCGTGGGAACGATCACCCTGACCCTGAGGATGGACCACACCTAACCCACTTTGGAGTACTGCCATGAGCGCCAACGTCGACCAGAACAACCGCCCCGACTACGACCAGGTCCTGCAGGACATCGCCGACTATGTCCTGAATTTCAGGATCGAATCCCGCGATGCCCTGGACACCGCCCGCAACTGCCTGATGGACACCCTCGGTTGCGGCCTGCTGGCCCTGCGTTTCCCGGAGTGCACCAAGCACCTGGGGCCGATCGTGGAAGGCACGGTGGTGCCGTTCGGCGCACGGGTGCCGGGCACCTCGTTCCGCCTGGACCCGGTCAAGGCCGCGTGGGACATCGGCTGCATCGTGCGCTGGCTCGACTACAACGACACCTGGCTCGCCGCCGAATGGGGGCATCCCTCGGATAACCTCGGCGGTATTCTCGCGGTCGCCGATCACCTCTCGCAAAAACGCGTGGCCAATGGCGATGCGCCGCTGACCGTGCGGGCCGTGCTGGAGGCGATGATCATGGCCCACGAAATCCAGGGCGTGATCGCCCTGGAAAACTCCTTCAACCGCGTCGGCCTTGACCATGTGTTGCTGGTGAAAGTCGCCTCCACTGCCGTCACCGCCAAACTGATGGGCGCCAACCGTGAGCAACTGCTGTCGGCACTGTCCCAGGCGTTTGTCGACGGCCAAGCATTGCGCACTTATCGCCATGCGCCGAACGCCGGTTCGCGCAAGTCGTGGGCAGCGGGGGATGCGTCGAGTCGCGGGGTACGGCTGGCCGACATCGCCATGCGTGGCGAGATGGGGATTCCCGGTGTCCTGAGCGCGCCGCAGTGGGGCTTTTATGACGTGCTGTTCAGCCACACCAACAAGGACCTGGCGCTCAAGCCCGAAGACAAGCGCGCCTTCAGCCTGTCCCAGCCCTACGGCACGTATGTGATGGAGAACGTGCTGTTCAAGATCAGCTTTCCTGCCGAGTTCCACGCGCAAACCGCCTGTGAAGCGGCGGTCACCTTGTACCCGCACGTGAAGAATCGCCTGCATGAGATCGACCGGATTGTCATCACCACCCACGAGTCGGCGATTCGCATCATCTCCAAGGTCGGGCAGTTGGCCAATGCGGCCGACCGTGATCACTGCCTGCAATACATGACCGCCGTGCCGCTGGCGTTTGGCAATCTGGTGGCCGAGCAATACGAAGATGAGTTCCACGCGGCCCATCCGATCATTGATGAGCTGCGGGAGAAGATGGTCATCGTCGAAGACCCGCGCTATAGCCGCGAATACCTGGAGGCCGACAAGCGCTCCATCGCCAATGCGGTGCAGGTGTTCTTCAAGGATGGATCCAGCACCGAACAGGTGGCCGTGGAATACCCGATTGGCCACCGTCGCCGTCGGGTGGATGGTATTCCGTTGCTGGAAGACAAGTTCAAGGCCAACCTGGCGACCCGGTTTACCGCGCAGCGCAGTGCCGAGATTTTTGCCCTGTGCAAGGATCAGGCGAAGCTTGAGGCCACCCCGGTAAACCGGTTTGTCGATCTGTTCGTCATCTAAAAATGATCGTTACTGATCGTTCCCGCGCTCTGCGTGGGAATGCATCCTGTGACGCTCCGCGTCACCATTGCGCAGGACTCAAGCCTTGCGCCAGCAGTGGAACGCGGAGCGTCCCTGGCGGCATACCCACGCAGAGCGTGGGAACGATCAATGTGTCGAGATCACGCCGTTACATGCTGCCTTCCACATCATCCAGGCTGAACGTCTCGGTATGGTCGTCATAGGAGAAAATCTCCGCATACCGTCCCCAGGCCACCACGCTTTCCAGGGTTTTCTCCACAAAAGCTTCCGTCATCGAGTCTTCCAGTTCCTGCTCGAAGCGCACCCGTGGCGCCCGATGGCCGCTACGTTCAAGCAACACTTGGTGAATGCGCGCGGCCAACGGTACGTGGCGGATCAAATGTTCGGCGAACAGGGTTTTACGCTCCTGGGTGCCGTAGTCGGCGAACAGTTTGCCGGCGTCGGTGAGGGTGATGTCGGCACCCTTGAGTTCGGCAAAACCCAAATGCTCAAGCATCTCTGCCACCGGGAACAGATCGTCGACTTCCAGCAAGCGCCGTTCGGCGACGGTCGGCAGGCCGGCGTGGCCGTTGTAGGGCTCGGCGGCCAGGGTTTCGATCAAGCCGGCCATGAGGTTGGTGGAGACTTCCGGCAACAGGCTGCCCATTTTCAGCTCAGGCAAACCTCTGCTCGCGTCGGCGCTGCGGCGGTCGGTCATCAGGGCGTAGATGTCGTCGACCATTTGCCGGAAGGTCGGGTCCAGGCGGTTGCGCGGGTGCGCAAACGGTACCTTGATCTCGGCCACCACCCGGCCAGGGTTGGACGACAGCACCAGGATGCGGTCGCACATCAACACCGCTTCTTCGATGTTGTGGGTCACGATCAGGATTGATTTGATTGGCAACTGCTTGCCGCTCCACAGATCCAGCAGGTCGGTGCGCAGGGTTTCAGCGGTGAGCACGTCCAGCGCCGAGAACGGTTCGTCCATCAATAGCAGGGTCGGGTTGACCACCAGCCCGCGGGCGAAACCCACGCGCTGGCGCATGCCGCCGGACAGTTCACGGGGGTAGGCGTTTTCAAAACCGTCCAGGCCGATCAGGTCGATGGCCGCCAGGGCGCGCCTGCGGGTTTCCTTGCGCTCCACCTGCAAGGCTTGCAGGCCTGCTTCAACGTTTTCCAGCACGGTCAGCCACGGGAACAGCGCAAAGGTCTGGAACACCATGGCCACGCCTTCGGCCGGGCCGTTGAGCGGCGCGCCGTTGTAGCGTACTTCGCCCGACGACGGCTGGATCAGCCCCGCGATGATGCGCAGCAAGGTCGACTTGCCCGAGCCGGAGCGACCAAGCATGCCGACAATCTCGCCCTCGTGCAGGCTCAAGTCCACGCCGCTGAGGACTTGCAGCTCGTCTTTACCTTTGCCGAACACCCGGTTCACGTTTTTCAACGAGTAGATTTCCGGGGTGTCGGCGGCGTGCTCGGTATAGGTAGTCATCACAGCGAATCCCATCAATTCAGACGAAGTTTGTTTTCAGCCATGGCGTACATCGGCCGCCACACAGCACGGTTGAACGCCACCACGAAGATCGACATCACCACCACGCCCAGGGCGATCTTCGGGAAGTCGCCGGCCGCGGTGGTTTGGGCGATGTAGGCACCCAGCCCGTGGGCGACCACATTGTCCTGGCCCCAGGACACGTACTCGGACACGATACTGGCGTTCCAGGCACCGCCCGAGGCGGTAATGGCCCCGGTGACGTAGTACGGGAAAATCCCCGGCAGCATCACTTTGCGCCACCACAACCAGCCGCGAATGCGGAAGTTGGCGGCGGCTTCCTTGAAGTCATTCGGGAAGGCGCTGGCGCCGGCGATCACGTTGAACAGGATGTACCACTGGGTGCCCAGCACAATCAGCGGGCTCAGCCAGATATCCGGGTTGAGGTTGTAGTGCAGGATCACGATGACGAACACCGGGAACAGCAGGTTCGCCGGAAAGGCCGCGAGAAACTGCGCCAGCGGCTGGATTTTTTCCGCCAGGGCCGGGCGCAAGCCGATCATCACGCCCAGCGGCACCCAGATCAGCGAGGCGATCAGGATCAGGCCAGCCACCCGCAACAGGGTGATCAGGCCCAGCACAAATACATGGCCGACTTCGGCGAGGGTCACTTCGGTGCCGACGTACTGCACGATGTGATACAGCGCATAGGCGGCCAGCAGGGCGATGAGTGCGCCCCACACCCAGTCGATCACTTTTGACGCCCTTGGTGTTTCTGCCGGCAATGCCTTGAGTGCACCGCCCGCCAGGCTGAAGCGTTTGTTGCCAATGCGGCTGATGGCGCGGGTGACAGGCCGCAGGATGCGCTGGACGATGCGCGTGCGCTGGATCAGGTTCAGCAGCCAGGATTGCGGCGCGGCGCCCTGGGAGGCGGTGGTTTCCATGCGGAATTTATCGGCCCAGGCCACCAGCGGGCGGAACAGGAACTGGTCGTAGATCAGGATGACGACAATCATCGCCAGGATCACGTAACCCACGGCGTGCAGGTCTTTCTGGGCAATCGCCAGGGCCAGGTACGAACCTACGCCCGGCAAGGTGATGGTCTTGTCGCCGACGGTAATGGCCTCGGAGGCGACCACGAAAAACCAGCCGCCGGACATGCTCATCATCATGTTCCACACCAGCCCCGGCATGGCGAAGGGCACGTCGAGCTTCCAGAACCGCTGCCAACCGGACAGCCGCAGGTTGGTCGACACTTCCACCAGGTCATGGGGCAGCATGCGCAGCGACTGGTAGAAGCTGAACGTCATGTTCCAGGCCTGGCTGGTGAAAATCGCAAAGATTGCGGCGAACTCCGCACCGAGCACGCGCCCGGGGAACAGCAGCAGGAAGAACGTTACCGTAAACGAGATGTAGCCCAGTACCGGTACCGATTGCAGGATGTCGAGCACGGGCACCAGCAGTTTCTCGGCGCGCCGGCTTTTGGCGGCCAGGGTGCCGTACAACAGGGTGAACACCAGCGCTGCAACCATCGCCGCCAGCATGCGCATCGTGGTGCGCATCGCATATTCCGGCAGGTTGGCCGGGTCGAGGGAGATGACTTCACTTTGCAAGGTGGCGATGGGCGCCCAGGTTTCCCGGGCCGTGATGGAGAAAAACAGTAAAAAGCCGATCACCAGGGGCAGGGCGACCAAGTCCCAGCGGTTGGGCAGCAAGCGCAACGTGGACGCAGGGATATAGTGGCGGAACACTCTGTTCATAGGCAGTCAGTCCTGCAGCGTTCAGGTTCAGGGGCGTGATGGGAGTGAGCTTAGCTGCTGCACGAATCACCCACCGAGAAGGAAGGGCGCTGTTTTCGCGAGTCAGGGGCAACGAGGCGTTGCTGGCGGGATTGTACGTTTCTGAATGTTACAAACACATAAATTTGCTGTCAGTTTCCTGTACGAACGGCGTCTAGGGCGTTGGCACCCTAGCCGCCGTACGGCCGCTATTCGAACCGCAGGATCACCCGGCGGTTGTGCTTGCTCTTCTTCTCGATTTTTTCGCAGAACACCCGGCCGATTTCCTCGGTATTGGTCACATGGGTGCCGCCACAGGGCTGGATGTCGATACCGGGAATCTCGATCACCCGTACCGAGCCCTGGATCACCGGTGGCGCCACCGCCTGGGTGCGGGTGATCTGCAGCAGGGTGGAATACTCCGAGGCGGGCATCGACAGGGTTTTTACCGCGTGGGCCTGTTCGATCAAGGCATTGAGGTCGCGGGTGATGCTCTCTTTGTCGAGGGTCATTTCCGGCAGGTCGAAATCCAGGCGACCCTTGTCGGCACCGATGCTGCAACCGGTCACCGGGGCATCGATGATCGAGCACAGCAGGTGCAGGCAGGTATGCATTTTCATGTGCTGGTAGCGGCGCTCCCAGTCCAGGCTGGCGTCTACCTGCATCCCTGCGGCCAGTTGTTCGGGGCAGTGTTCCACCTGGTGCCAGATGATCGAGCGCAGCACCGGGTCGCGCACGGTGCCGGTGATGTCGATGCGGCTGCCGTCGGGCAGGATGAAGTGCCCGGTGTCGCCCGGCTGGCCGCCACCGGTCGGGTAGAACAGCGTGTGCTCCAGGGCGATCCCCTGTTCGCTGACGGCAATCACCCGCGCACTGAAAGCATTCTGGTAAGGCGCGCTGTCGAACAGCGCGAGGGTTTCCATGGTGTGCACAGACATGTTCAACCTCCGACGATCAGTGGGCTGGCTTGCAGCAGGCGACGAACCATCGCGCTCAAACCAGGGGGAGATAGCAGGGTGATTTCAAATTCGGGCCCGGTCACTTTCAGGTTCAGCGGCAGGCGCGGCGGGTAGGCCGTTGTGTCGATATGGCGCAGGCGGAACTGCAGGTGATGGCGTTCCTTGACCGTCGGCTCCAGCAGCAGGCCGGGCAGGGGATGGAAGTCGGCGTCCAGCACCGTCACTTTGTGGCTCGCATTGACCTCGCCCACCACATGCAGGCGTTCATCGAGGGCAAACGCGCCGAGGTAATTGCTGTGGTCCGACTCGTCGTTTTTCTGGAGCTGGATCTGGTTGACCACCTTGACCTTGGTACCGGCCGGCACGTCCTGGGTGATCACGCAGGAGGGGCTGATAAACACGTTGTCGCCGATCAACACATAACCGAGTACCCGAGCGCCGGAACCGACTTCCACGTTGTTGCCCAGCCGAGGGTGGCGCTTGCCGTCCGGGTTGTTGGCGATGCCCCGGGCGCCGAGGGTCACGCCGCAGAGGATGTAGCAGTCGTTGCCGATCTCGCAGGTTTCGCCGATGACCGTGCCGTAACCGTGGTCCAGCACAAAGCGCCGGCCGATCCGCGCGGCGGGGTGAATTTCGGCGCCGGACAGAATCTTGCCCTGGTTGCTCAGCTTCAGGGCGATGGTGGAAAACACGCCATTGTTTTTGTCCGGGAAATTCCACACCAGGTGCGCCAGCCGGTAGTACAGCACGGCCTTGAACGAGGCGTAGGACTCCAGGATCAGCTCACCGCGGCCACGGGAGGCCGGGTCGCGCCAGGCATAGGCGATCAGGTCTTCGGCCACCGCCTGGGCCGCTGCCTGGATCAGCGGCGCGAGATGCGCCTCCAGCTGCTTCAACTGCGCAGGCGTAAGCGTGGTGATGAGGTGGGTGAGCAACTCATCGTGCAGCTGTTGCATGTCGATAAAGCCCCCCATGGAGGCACCCCCGCAATAGTTGTTATTCAAAACAGGGCAAATAGCTGTCGGCACTGTCGTAGACCATGGTCAGCACGACGGTGTCGGTGGGCAGCTCCGGCGCCAGCTTGGCGATGGCTACCATGTTCGCGGCCGACGACAGCCCGAGGCTGATGGCATCGGTGCGCATGATGCGTTTGATCATGTCGAGGCATTCCTGGCGCGAGACCTTGAGCATTGCGTCAATGATCGCGACGTTGAGAATGCTCGGGATCAACCCGATGGACAGGCCCTGGATATGGTGCGGCGCGTGGCGGTCGCTGAGCAGGTCACATTCTTCCGGCTCCACCCCCATGACGCGGATTGCCGGCCAGGTGCTCTTGAGGGTTTCGCCGATGCCGGTGATATGGCCACCAGTGCCGATGCCGCTGACGAAGTAGTCCACCCGCAGCTCGCCGAAGGCGCGGATGATTTCCCGGGCGGTGGTGTCACGGTGGGTCTGCGGGTTGGCGCCGTTGCGCTGCTGGTTGAGCATCACGTAGCTGGGGTTTTCCAACTGCAGCTCCATGCACTTTTCGCCGTGGGAATTGTTGCCCTGGCGGCTGTCCGACAGCACCACCTTGGCGCCGTACAGGCGCAGCAGTTTCTGCTTTTCCGGGCTGTAGTTGTCGGGGATCACCAGCACCACCTTGTAGCCCAGCACGTTGCCGGCCATCACCAGGCCGATGCCGGTGTTGCCGCCGCTGGGTTCGATGATGGTTTGCCCGGAGCCGCGAATCAGAATGCCCCGGCGCTCGGCGTCGAGGATCATCCCCAGGGCGATGCGCGCTTTGTGGCTGCCACCGGGGTTGAGGGATTCCAGCTTGGCGTAGACCTCAATGCCAAGGTCTTCGGAAAACTGTTCCAGGCGCACGATGGGCGTTTGGCCAATGGCGTCGAGTATCGAGTTATGCAACATCAAGTAAGAGCCCATGGCCGCTGATCAGTACAAAGGCATGTCGGGTTCGACGTCGCGAACCCAGTGTTTCATGCCGCCTTGCAGTACTTTGGTGTTGGCGAATCCGGCGGCCAGCAACGTGCTGGCGGCTTGCTCCGCACGGGTTCCGGCGTAGCAGATGAGGTAGTGGGTGTTGTCGCGGCTGAGGTTGGCGAGTTGCCCGTCGAGTTCAGCCAGCGGGATGTGCACCACCCCCGGCAGTTTGCACACTTCCAGCTCACTGGCGTCACGCACGTCCAGCAGCACGTCGGCCTTGCTGTGTCGTTCGAGCAGTTGCTTGAGCACCCGCGGCTTGATGTAGCGCTCTTCAGCCAGGGACGGTTGGCTTGGCATGGCGTCGGCGCAGGCAGCGGGTGCGAGGGTTTGGGTGTGGCGCAGTTCGGAACAGCAGGGGCAGTCGGCGCGGCGCTTGAAGCGGATCTCGCTGAACTTCATCGCCAGCGCATCAAAGCGCATCAGCCGGCCCGAGAGGGGGTCGCCAATGCCTATCAACAGCTTGATCGCCTCGGTGGCCTGGATCATCCCGACCACGCCTGGCAATACGCCGATGACGCCGCCGGCGCTGCAGTTGGGTGCCAGTTCCGCCGGCGGGGCCTGGGGAAACAGGCAGCGGTAGCACGGCCCGCCTTTGTAGTTGAGCACGCTGATCTGCCCGTCGAAGCGGTAGATGGCGCCGTACACCAACGGCTTGCCCAACTGCACGCAAGCGTCGTTGACCAGGTAGCGGGTTTCGAAATTGTCGGTGCCGTCGATCACCAGGTCATAGGCGCCCACCAGTTCCAGGGCGTTGTCGGTGTTGAAGGCGGTGTCGTAGGTGTTGATCTGGATGTGGCTGTTCAGGTCCTGCAGGCGTTGCTTGGCGGACTCCACCTTGGGCAGGCCCAGGGTGCTGTTGCCGTGGACGATCTGGCGTTGCAGGTTGCTGCTTTCCACCACGTCGAAATCCACCAGCCCCAGGGTGCCGATGCCGGCCGCCGCCAGGTACAGGCTGATGGGCGAACCGAGGCCGCCGGTGCCGATGATCAGCACCTTGGCTTTCTTCAGGTTCAGTTGGCCTTCGCGGCCGACGCCGGGCAGGGTGATGTGGCGCACGTAGCGCTGCACTTCCTCGTTGCTCAGTTGGTCGACGTCCATGCCGCCGGAGGTGGCCAGCAGCACTTCGATTTTGGCCTTTTCGGGCAACCGGTCGTTGGCGTCGATCAGTGCCTCTTCGGCGGTGAACAGGAAATGTTCCTTGAGCTGGTTATTCTCGTAGAGCAGGTGCGCCCGCAATTGCGGGTGCTCAATGCAGAGGTTTTCAATGACTTCGCGCAATGTCGATCCGGCACCCTCGAGGGTCGATGCTGGCAGCTTGGCCACGCGGACCAGGATGTCGGGGAAAGAGACAGCGTTCATGCACAACTCCGTTTGCAGGTCGTTGAAGGGTTTTTGGGCGAAGCGCTTGCCATCCCAGGCAAACAGCTTGGAACCTTGGGTCTTGCCCTGGCGAACATCGACCACCAGGTAACTTACGGGGTAGATCGGCTCGCCCATGAAGAGGGCTTTGTCCTGGTCTTCGTCGCTGAAATACGCGCCGACGTCAGGGTGGGAGTGGTAGATCACCACCACCGGGTTATCACTGCGAAACGCCTTGTTCATCATCAGCGTGTCGGCCACCGAAAAGGTGTAGCCGTTGGCTGCGCTGCGTGAATACATCTCGGGGTTCTTGCGGTGCAGCTCGTTCTGGATGTTGCTGCCCAGGTGCACGCTGCCATCGGCGAAAACGAAACCGCAGCATTCCTCGGGGTAGCTGCGGTCGGCGTGGGCGTAAATCTGCTCCAGGGCGGTTGGGCTCAGGACCGTCATCTCAGTTTTTCTTCGCCAGGAGCTTTTCGATGGGCAGCTTGGTAATGGCAAAACCGGCCAGCAGGATCGCCGAATACATCATCAGGTCCTTGGAGATCTGCACGCCTTCGTACCAGGCACCGATGATCACCGCGAACACCGGGAAGATGATGAACACGAAGGACAGAATGATCGGGCTCAGGCGCTTGAGCAGCATGAAATACACGATAAACCCACCCACCGACGCCACCAGGCCAAGGTAGAACAGCGCACTCCAGGAGCGCAGGGTGATGTCTTCAAAGGTCGGTGTTTCAAAGAAAAGCCCGGCAACAAACAGCATCAGCCCGGCGATGCCGATGGGCAGGGTGTTGTAGGTGATCACGCTGATGGCGCTGCCTTGTTTCTTGGTAATCACGTAGCACAAGGCATGCATGATCGCGGCGGCCAGGATCGCCAGCACCCCGAAGAACTCGGCATGGTCCAGGTGCAGGCCCTGGCTCTTGATGATCATGTACAGGCTGCCGAAACCGATGGCGATACCGACCACCTGTGAAAAGTAGATGCGCTCACGCAGGAACAGCGCGGAGAAAATCAGGATAAACACCGGCATGCAACTGAACAGCAGCGCGGTGAGGCCGGACGAGACATGCATCTCGCCGTAATTGAGCAGGTAATACGGAACACTGAAGTAGGACAGCGTCACAAACACGAAGAACCAGCGGCTTTCCCGGGGAAACAGAATCGGCTCGCGGCGCACCCAGGCGAAACACAGGAACAGCGGAAACGCGATCAAAAACCGCAGCCCGGCAGAGGTCAGCGGCGGCACGCTCTCCACGGCGATCTTGATGCCCAGCCAGGTGGTGCCCCAGCTCAGGCACACGATCAGAAACATGACGCTGGTAATCAGCCCAGCCAACCACTGCTTGTGAGTTTTTGTTTTTTCAGCATTTTCGAGAACGGCGGACATTGGCATCGTGACATTGCTTCCATGAGACCGAATTGACCTCTATATTGAGTGCCTTGATTCGGTGATTGAACCCGTAAAAGCACACTATTAGGGCGAAAGATGGCTGTCAAAACAAATATTGACATGGTGTCAATTATGCGAGAAGGACTCTCCAACGGGCAGGGCGTGAAGTACAAGCGCCTGTCCGATGTCATGGAGCGGGGCATTCTTGAAGGCTTGATTGAACCGGGAAGAAAGCTGCCGCCTCATCGGGTGCTTTCCGACAATCTGGGGGTCACTATCGGCACCATCAGCCGAGCCTACGGTGAGCTGGAGCGGCTGGGGCTGGTGGTGGCGCGGGTGGGTGACGGCACCTTCGTGCGCAAGCGTGGGATGGAGCGCCAACGGGATGAAGGCTTTCGCAACTTCAGCGACGAGCCGCGGCAGTACTTTGATATGAGCCGCAACATGCATATCCCGGGGCAGGAAACCACGTTCCTGGCCCAGAGCTTTCAAACGCTGGCCACTAACGCCAAGTTTTTGCAGGACATTAGTGCCTACACCCCGGATGCCGGCCTGCCGCGCTACCGGGCAGCGGGTGCCCAGTGGCTGGTGCAGCGGGACTTCCATCCGATTCCCGAGCAAGTGATCTGCGTGAACGGTGGCCAGCATGGGCTGCTGTGTGCACTGATGGCACTGTTACGGGCGGGCGACACGGTGGTCACCGAACAGTTGACCTACCCGGGGCTGATCACCGCCGCGCGCATGTTGGGGATACGCCTGATCGGCCTGGAAATGGATGAAGAAGGGCTGCTGCCAGGGGCGCTGGATGAAGTCTGTCGCAATCACCGGGTTTCGGCGTTGTACTGCACTCCGACCATCCAGAATCCCACGACAGCGGTGCTGTCGGTCGCGCGCCGTGAGGCGCTGGTCAAGGTGTGCCGTGAACACAACCTGCTGATTCTCGAGGACGAGGCCCACGGCGTATTGGTGGAAGATCGCCCACCGCCCCTGAGCCATTTCGCCCCGGAACGTACGATTCTGATCAGCAGCCTGAGCAAGGCGGTATCGGCGGGGTTGCGTGTTGGGTACGTGCACGCACCGCCGGCGCTGGTCAGCCGGATTTCTGCGGCCTTGCGTTCCACCTGCTGGATGGCCACGCCGGTCACCCTGGAATTGGCCACGCAGTGGATCGAGAACGGCACGGCAGAACACCTGCTGCACCAGCAGATTCAGGAAATCAGCCGACGCAAGGCACTGGTTGAAGGGTTGTTGATCGGGTTGGAGTACCGCACTCATCTGAACAGCCCGCACTTCTGGATCGAGGTCCCGGAGCCGTGGCGTGCCTCGGAAATAGAGGCGGAGTTGAAGCAGAACAATTACCTGATCGCGACAGCCGAGGCTTTTGCGGTGGGGCAGACGGCGGTGCCGCAGTTTATCCGGGCGAGTATCTGCAACACCTCGGGAGATGATCAGTTGTTGCTGGATGGGTTTGATGCGCTGGCGACGGCGCTGGGGCAGGGGGGAGGGCGGTTTCACTTGTGAACCCAACGGCTTGTGTGAACATGGCCCCTGTGGCGAGGGAGCTTGCTCCCGCTGGGCTGCGAAGCAGCCCCAAGGCCATTCACTAAATACCAGTCGTCTGGTTTGCGACTGCTGCGCAGTCGAGCGGGAGCAAGCTCCCTCGCCACAGAAGCTCCCTCGTCACACAAGCACCTTGGCCAGAAAGCGGAGTTATTTAAACCGCCGCTCCACCCCTTTCTCCACCAGAATCTTCGCCGAAATCTCTTCCACCGAAAAATGCGTGGAATTGATGTGCGCAATATTCTCCCGGCGGAACAGGTTTTCCACTTCCCGCACTTCAAATTCGCACTGCGCATAGCTGGAGTAACGGCTGTTGGGCTTGCGCTCATTGCGGATCGCCGTCAGCCGGTCCGGGTCAATGGTCAGCCCGAACAGCTTGTGCTGGTGCGCGCGCAGGGCGCTTGGCAGCGTCAGGTGCTCCATGTCGTCTTCGGTCAGCGGGTAGTTGGCCGCGCGAATCCCGAATTGCATGGCCATATAAAGGCAGGTCGGCGTCTTGCCGCAGCGGGACACGCCCACCAGGATCAAATCAGCCTTGTCGTAGTAGTGGGTGCGGGCGCCGTCGTCGTTGTCGAGGGCAAAGTTCACCGCCTCGATCCGCTCCATATAGTTGGAGTTGTGGCCGATGGAGTGAGATTTTCCGACGGAGTATGACGAATGTTCACTTAACTCTTGTTCCAGCGGCGCCAGGAAGGTAGAGAAGATGTCGATCATGAAACCATTGGAGGTGGCAAGGATCTCACGAATGTCCTGATTGACGATGGTGTCGAAAATGATCGGACGAAATCCGTCTTTTTCGGCGGCCAGATTGATTTGTTGTACCATGGCCCGCGCTTTATCCACGCTATCGATATAGGGTCGCGTGAATTTGCTGAAGGTAATGTTTTCGAACTGCGCCAGCAGGCTTTGACCCAGGGTTTCGGCTGTAATGCCGGTGCCGTCGGAGATAAAGAAAGCAGATCGTTTCATTTGAGCCTTGGGCCTTAAGCTGATGACGAATCTTGGATATGATAGGCGCGATTTTGCCGTCCCGCAGTGGGCCGCATTCTCACTTATTTTCCAGGTCCAGGCCACAAACGCCGGTAACTGCTCCTACTGAGCCGCCGGCGTCCTGAGCTTTTCCAACACAGAAAGTGGAGAGATCACCTTGGTAGAGTACGTAGTTTCCCTCGATAAGCTCGGCGTCCATGATGTAGAGCACGTAGGGGGCAAGAACGCATCCCTGGGCGAGATGATCAGTAATCTTGCGGGCGCCGGTGTATCGGTGCCAGGTGGTTTTGCCACCACCGCCCAGGCTTACCGTGATTTCCTCGAGTTGAGCGGCCTCAACGATCAGATCCACGCCGCCCTCGATGCGTTGGACGTCGATGATGTCAACGCCCTGGCCAAGACCGGCGCCCAGATCCGTCAATGGATCATGGAAGCCGAGTTCCCCGAGAAGCTCAACGCCGAGATTCGCACCGCGTTTGCCACGCTGTCGGCCGGTAACCCGGACATGGCCGTCGCCGTGCGCTCCTCGGCCACCGCCGAAGACCTGCCAGACGCCTCCTTTGCCGGCCAGCAGGAAACCTTCCTGAACATCCGCGGTGTGGAAAACGTGATCCGCGCGGCCAAGGAGGTGTTCGCCTCCCTCTTTAACGATCGCGCCATTTCCTACCGCGTACACCAGGGTTTCGACCACAAGCTGGTGGCCCTGTCTGCTGGTGTGCAGCGCATGGTGCGTTCGGAAACCGGTACCGCCGGCGTGATGTTCACCCTGGACACTGAGTCGGGCTTCCGCGACGTGGTATTCATCACCGGCGCCTACGGCCTCGGCGAGACCGTCG
The DNA here is from genome assembly GCF_000313235.1 of Pseudomonas sp. PAMC 26793. Taxonomy (NCBI): domain Bacteria; kingdom Pseudomonadati; phylum Pseudomonadota; class Gammaproteobacteria; order Pseudomonadales; family Pseudomonadaceae; genus Pseudomonas; species Pseudomonas sp. PAMC 26793. The sequence goes on along the minus strand of NZ_AMXG01000044.1, from coordinate 101,830 downwards.
TACAAGGCGCGGTGAACCCGGACGAATTCTACGTCCACAAACACACCCTTGAAGCCGGCCGCCCGGCCATCCTGCGCCGCAACCTGGGCAGCAAGGCGATCAAGATGATCTACGGCGACGAGGCCAAGGCCGGTCGCTCGGTGAAAACCGTTGATGTCGACAAGGCCGAACGCGCGCGTTTCTGCCTGACCGACGCCGAAGTCAGCGAATTGGCCAAGCAGGCGATGATCATCGAGAAGCACTACAAGTGCCCGATGGACATCGAATGGGCCAAAGACGGCGACGACGGCAAGCTGTACATCGTTCAGGCCCGTCCTGAAACCGTGAAGAGCCGCACTTCGGCCAACGTCATGGAACGCTACCTGTTGAAAGAAACCGGCACCGTGCTGGTGGAAGGCCGTGCCATCGGCCAGCGCATCGGCGCCGGCAAGGTGCGGATCATCAAGGACGTGTCCGAGATGGACAAGGTCCAGCCTGGCGACGTACTGGTCTCCGACATGACCGACCCGGACTGGGAACCGGTGATGAAACGCGCCAGCGCCATCGTCACCAACCGTGGCGGGCGCACCTGCCACGCGGCGATCATCGCCCGTGAACTGGGGATTCCGGCAGTGGTGGGCTGCGGCAACGCGACCCAACTGTTGAAAGACGGCCAGGGCGTGACCGTATCCTGCGCGGAAGGCGACACCGGCTTTATCTTCGAAGGTGAGCTGGGCTTCGACATCAAGCAAAACTCCATCGACGCCATGCCGGACCTGCCGTTCAAGATCATGATGAACGTCGGCAACCCGGACCGCGCCTTCGACTTCGCGCAGTTGCCGAACGCCGGTGTGGGCCTGGCCCGCCTCGAGTTCATCATCAACCGCATGATCGGCGTGCACCCCAAGGCGTTGTTGAACTACGACGGCTTGCCGCCGGACATCAAGGAAAGCGTCGACAAGCGCATCGCCGGCTACAACGACCCGGTGGGTTTCTATGTCGAGAAGCTGGTGGAAGGCATCAGTACCCTGGCAGCGGCGTTCTACCCGAAAAAAGTCATTGTGCGGCTGTCGGACTTCAAGTCCAACGAATACGCCAACCTGATCGGCGGCAAGCTCTACGAGCCGGAAGAAGAAAACCCGATGCTGGGCTTCCGTGGCGCCTCGCGTTACATCAGCGAAGCGTTCCGCGACTGCTTCGAGTTGGAATGCCGCGCCCTCAAGCGCGTGCGCAACGAGATGGGCCTGACCAACGTCGAAATCATGGTGCCATTCGTGCGCACCCTGGGTGAGGCGAGCCAGGTGGTGGACCTCCTGGCAGAAAACGGCCTGTCCCGTGGCGAGAACGGCCTGCGCGTCATCATGATGTGCGAGCTGCCGTCCAACGCCATCCTGGCCGAAGAGTTCCTGGAGTTCTTCGACGGCTTCTCCATCGGCTCCAACGACCTGACCCAGCTGACCCTGGGCCTGGACCGCGACTCGGGGATCATTGCCCACCTGTTTGACGAGCGTAACCCTGCGGTCAAGAAGCTGCTGGCCAACGCCATCCAGGCGTGCAACAAGGCTGGCAAGTACATCGGGATCTGCGGCCAAGGCCCTTCCGATCACCCGGACCTGGCCAAATGGCTGATGGAACAGGGCATCGAAAGCGTCTCGCTGAACCCTGATTCCGTACTGGAAACCTGGTTCTTCCTGGCTGAAGGTCAAGCGCCGGCGTAAAACGCAGCACCCCAAAGTGCCGGTCAACCTTGCGGTTGGCCGGCATTTCTCATTCTGTACAGGGCGGAACTCCTTCCGGACGCCGCCCTTTTTTGTGCAAGAGCATTATGCAAAGCAGCAGCAACCTGTTTCCCGTCGCCTTGATCAGCGCTGAGCGTCGTGGCGACCTGAGTGAAGACGTGTATCGGCTCAAACCCGGCAACAGCCCCGACGGCACCGTCGAGCTGGCCGTGACCCGCCTGGGCCTGGCTGATGTCCCGGAAAACCGGGGCGTGCCGGTGGTTTTGTTGCACGGCAGTTTCTCCAACCGACGCTTCTGGTATTCGCCCAAGGGCATTGGCCTGGGTGCCTACCTGGCGCGCGAGGGGTTCGACGTCTGGATCCCGGAAATGCGCGGCCATGGGTTGTCCCGGCGTAATCAGGCCTATGCCAAAAATCGCGTCGCCGACTATGCGCGCTACGATTTGCCGGCCATTGCGGCGTTTGTGCGTGAGCAAAGCGGGCAGATTCCCCACTGGATCGGGCATTCCCTGGGTGGCACGACCTTGGCTGCCGCCCTGGGTGGACAGCATCTGGGCGCGCCGGCGGTGGCCTCGGTGGCGCTGTTTGGCTGCCAGGTCAGCCGCACCCATTGGCCGTTGAAACTGCCACCAGTGGAATGGACCGGTCGCCTGCTCTTGAAACGTTTTGGCGAGTTGTCTGGTTCCCGGTTGAAACGCGGCCCAGAGGACGAGCCGGCGGGGGTTCTGATTGAAGCCATGCGCTGGAATGGTCTGTTCGGCCGTTTTGGCGAAGGGAAGCAGGACTGGTGGAAAGGCCTGGCAGACGTCGACGTGCCGCTATTGGCGGTGAGCGCTGCCGGCGATCACCAGGACCCGGACTGGGCCTGTCGCAAGCTCTTCGAACAGATTGGCTCCGAGCATCGCCAGTACTTGTGCCTGGGGCGCCAGCAAGGGTTCAGCGGGGATTTCGGGCATGTCGAGATGCTTGTCAGCAAGGCCGCCCAGGCTGAGGTGTGGCCGTTAGTGAGGCGTTGGTTGAAAGATCCGCTCACACCTTTGATGGAGGCGCAGTCTCAGGAACTCGCAGCAGTTTGAGCGCAAGGCTCTATCAGGGGCGTTTCGCTTGTTTGCCGTAGCGGCTAAGATATGACGCGCTGGATGGTTCTGGTCATATTCAGTCGCGCAGTGGGTCTTGCGTTGCTGTCCGATGGGCCCGACTATTCGACCCGGATTAAAGAACCTTCACGGCAAAGCGTTTCCAGATGTAAGTAAACAGTGGGATGTTTGACACCTTCTTTCACCTACAGGAGTTTCTCGATGAACCATTACCTTACCCCCGACCTGTGCGATGCCTACCCGGAGCTGGTGCAGGTGGTTGAGCCGATGTTCAGCAATTTCGGCGGCCGAGACTCCTTTGGTGGCGAGATCGTGACCATCAAGTGCTTTGAAGACAATTCCCTGGTCAAGGAGCAAGCCGAACTCGACGGCACCGGCAAGGTGCTGGTGGTCGATGGCGGTGGTTCCCTGCGCCGCGCGTTGCTGGGCGACATGATCGCCGAGAAAGCCGCGAAAAACGGCTGGGAAGGGCTGGTGATCTACGGCTGCATCCGTGATGTCGACGTGATCGCCCAAACCGACCTGGGCGTGCAGGCCCTGGCCAGCCATCCGATGAAGACTGACAAGCGCGGTATCGGCGATTTGAACGTGGCGGTGACCTTCGCCGGCGTGACCTTCCGCCCGGGCGAGTACGTGTATGCCGACAATAACGGCGTGATCGTCTCCCCCAGCCCGCTGAAAATGCCTGAATAAATAGCAGTAGCCGACAGGGGTGAGGATGTTCGAGGAAGAAAACGCGCAGTGGGGGCTGGTGCATGCCCTGGTGCTGGACGGTAAAGGTGGTGCGCGTTCGATTGCCCGGACAGAGCTTGATGAGCTGCAACTGCAGCCTCAGGAAAGCCTGTGGCTGCATTGGGACCGTAGTCACCCGCAGACCCAGACCTGGTTGCGCAAATCCAGTGGCTTGAGCGAGTTCGCCTGTGACCTGCTGCTGGAGGAGAACACCCGCCCGCGCCTGTTGCCACTGCCGGACGCTGAGCTGCTGCTGTTTTTACGCGGGGTGAACCTCAATCCCGGTGCCGAACCGGAAGACATGGTCTCGGTGCGGATCTTTGCCTCGGCGGCGCGGGTGATTTCCCTGCGTTTGCGCCCGTTGCGCGCCACCGACGAGTTGCTGGTGCAACTGGCGGACGGTAAGGGACCGAAGACGTCCTCGGAACTGGTCCTTTATATGGCGCAGTACCTGACCAACAAGGTTCAGGATCTGGTCAGCGACTTGTCCGAAATCGTCGATATCGAAGAAGAAAAACTGGATGCCGACGAACGGTATACCCCGGAGCATGGCAGCGTTTTGCAGATCCGTCGGCGCGCCGCCGGGCTGAAACGTTTCCTGTCGCCGCAGCGGGATATTTTCGCGCAGTTGACCCGGATCAAGTTGCCCTGGTTCTGTGACGACGATGCTGACTACTGGAACGAATTGAACAACAGCCTGACCCGTTACCTGGAAGAGCTGGAATTGGCTCGGGAGCGCGTGGGGCTTGTGCTTGAGACCGAAGACCGGCGTTTGAGCCTGCGCATGAACCGCACCATGTACCGTTTCGGAATCATCACCGGGATCTTCCTGCCGATGAGTTTTCTCACCGGTTTGCTGGGGATCAATGTGGGGGGGATTCCGTTCGCTTCCAACCCTTACGGATTCCTGATTGCCTGCCTGATGATGGTCTCGGTGGCGCTTGGGCAGTGGTGGTTGTTTCGACGGTTACGTTGGGTTTGAGCTGAATGTGACCTGAACATGGAAAGAGGTCATGTGACCCGAAGAATTTTACCCTCGTCTTTTAAATCACTTGCGAGAGGTCTTTTATGCACGATCCGTTCGAACAGTCTTTACGTGACATGCTGAATGCCTCGCCGTCCAACCGGGACGACGATGCTTGCCTGGGTCGCGTTTTGAAAACCGCCAACCGCCAGGTCGGGGCGGGGGACCTGTTCGGTCTGCTTGGTCGCTGGTTGCCGGCGTTGATGATGGCCTTGAACAATGGTTCGGCCCATGTTTCACCGGTTTCCCGTCGTAAACCTCTTGCTCGCACTGCTGATAAGGCTGAATGAATATGGAACTCGATCTCTGGACTCAGAGTCTGGTAACTGCAATGACTGCGTTGTGGACCAAGGTGGCGAATTTCATTCCCAACCTGTTTGGTGCACTGGTGGTGGTGCTGCTGGGTTTCGTCGTGGCCAAGCTGCTCGACACCCTGCTCTCCAAATTGCTGGCTAAACTTGGCCTTGATCGATTGATGGGGGGGACCGGCCTGACCAAGATTCTGGGGCGTGCCGGGTTGCAGGTACCGATCTCGACATTGATCGGCAAGATCGTTTATTGGTTTGTTTTGCTGATTTTTCTGGTTTCAGCGGCTGAATCCCTTGGACTTGAGCGAGTTTCAGCTACGCTCGACATGCTGGCGCTGTATTTGCCGAAGGTATTCGGTGGCGCGCTGGTGTTGCTGGTAGGGGTTTTGCTGGCACAACTGGCCAACGGCCTGGTGCGCGGTGCGGCTGAAGGCGTAGGGCTGGATTACGCCAGTGGTTTGGGTCGAATTGCCCAGGGCCTGGTGATTATCATCAGTATTTCGGTCGCGATCAGCCAGTTGGAGGTCAAAACTGACCTGCTGAACCACGTGATTGTGATTGTTTTGATTACCGTTGGTCTGGCCGTTGCGCTGGCCATGGGGTTGGGAAGCCGGGAAATTGCCGGGCAGATTCTTGCGGGAATCTATGTGCGTGAGCTATATCAGGTTGGGCAACAAGTGCGTGTGGGCGAGGTCGAAGGGCAGATCGAGGAGATCGGCACGGTCAAGACGACAGTGCTGACGGATGACGGCGAACTGGTGTCGCTTTCAAACCGGATCTTGCTGGAACAGCATGTGACTAGCCGCTAACCCGGCGAATCCTGCTAATGTACGCCGCCGCGAACCTGGGTATCCAGGCTGTGGCGGACATTGACCTGACTGTCGGCACGATTTGTTTTGAATAAAGCCCAAACGCTGTCCACGCGCTATGACCCCCGTGAGCTCTCTGATGAGGAGTTGGTCGCGCGCTCGCACACGGAGCTGTTTCACGTAACACGCGCGTATGAAGAATTGATGCGCAGGTATCAACGCACTCTGTTCAACGTTTGTTCAAGGTATTTAGGGAACGATAGAGATGCGGATGATGTCTGTCAGGAAGTGATGCTCAAGGTGCTATACGGCCTGAAGAACTTCGAGGGCAAATCGAAGTTCAAGACATGGCTCTACAGCATCACGTACAACGAGTGCATCACCAGTATCGGAAGGAACGGCGAAAGCGTCGCTTGATGGACGCTTTGAGTCTGGACCCCCTTGAGGAAGCGTCTGAAGAGAAGACGCCAACCTCGGAAGAAAAGGGCGGACTCGATCGCTGGTTGGTGCATGTGAATCCGATTGACCGGGAAATTCTGGTGCTACGATTTGTCGCAGAGCTGGAGTTTCAGGAAATCGCTGACATCATGCATATGGGTTTGAGTGCTACAAAAATGCGTTACAAACGCGCTCTTGATAAATTACGTGAGAAATTTGCGGGCAGTACTGAAACTTAGTGCGTGGCAAATATCTCTTACGTGTAGGCAAGTTCTGTTAGACTTGTCGCCGAGTTGTCCCCCGGTATGTGGGACTGCTTTACAATCACCAGATGGGGATTTAACGGATGAAACTGAAAAACACCTTGGGCTTGGCCATTGGTACTCTTATTGCTGCTACTTCCTTCGGCGCTCTGGCACAAGGTCAAGGCGCAGTTGAAGGCCAGCTGTTCTACAAAAAGCAGTTCAACGATAGCGTCAAGCATATCGAAGACGGCTACAATCCTGGCGCAAGCATCGGTTACTTCCTGACCGACGACGTGTCGATCAACCTGAACTACGACACCACCAACCACACCCGTTCGAACGACGGTACTGGCAACCAGAAGATCAAAGGTGATACCGGCAGCGTTACTGCCCAGTACCACTTCGGTCAAGCTGGTGTTGACTCCCTGCGTCCATACGTAGAGGGCGGTTTCGGCCACCAGAGCCGTACCAACGTACAGGCTGATGGTCACAGCGGTCGCGATCAGTCGACTCTGGCTATCGCTGGCGCTGGTGTGAAGTACTACTTCACCGACAACCTGTTCGCACGTGCAGGTGTTGAAGCTGACTACGCACTGGACAACGGCAAGTGGGACTACTCCGCACTGGTTGGCCTGGGCGTAAACTTCGGCGGCAACGCTGGTAAAACTGCTCCAGCTCCTACCCCAGCACCAGCTCCAGAGCCAACTCCAGAGCCAGAAGCTCCGGTTGCTCAGGTTGTTCGTGTTGAGCTGGACGTGAAGTTCGACTTCGACAAGTCGGTTGTTAAGCCTAACAGCTACGGCGACGTGAAAAACCTCGCTGACTTCATGAAACAGTACCCACAAACCACCACCGTTGTTGAAGGTCACACTGACTCCGTCGGTCCTGACGCTTACAACCAGAAGCTGTCCCAGCGTCGTGCTGACGCTGTTAAGCAAGTCCTGGTCAAAGACGGTATTGCTCCTAACCGTGTAAGCTCGGTTGGTTATGGCAAATCCCGCCCAGTTGCTGACAACGCAACTGAAGCTGGCCGTGCTATCAACCGTCGCGTAGAAGCCTCGGTAGAAGCACAAGCAGCTCAGTAATTACTGAGTTGTAGAAAAAAGCCCGGCTTAGGCCGGGCTTTTTTTCGCCTGCAATTTACCTCAGGCGGTGGCGCTGGCCAGGGCCTCAACCGCTTGTGTCGCCTGGGCAACCCGGCCAATCACCAGGATTGCCGGGCTCTTGAGCGCAAATTCGTGCGCATCTTCCTGCATCCGGGAAAGACTGCTGCGGCACTCACGCTGATGTGGCAACGAGGCGTTTTCAATCATCGCCACCGGCATGTCATCGCTCATGCCACCTTCCAGCAACTGCTGGCGAATCTCCCCCAGCTTCGCCACGCCCATATAGATCACCAGCGTTGTGCCGCCCTCGGCCAGTGCCCGCCAATTGAGGCTGCTGTCGTCCTGAGTGTGGGCCGTAACCAGCGTGACGCCTCGGCTGACACCCCGCAACGTCAGTGGGATATCACAGTTCGTCGCCCCGGCCAGCCCCGCAGTAATGCCGTTGACCAACTCCACTTCCACCCCTTGCTGCCTGAGCCACGCCGCTTCTTCGCCGCCGCGACCGAAAATGCAAGGATCGCCGCCCTTGAGTCGCACCACGCATTTGCCTTGTCGGGCATAGCGCAACATCAGGCGATGGATAAACGCCTGCGGCGTGGAACGACAGCCGCCGCGCTTACCCACGGTGATCAGCCGTGCAGTGGGGCAATGCTCCAGTAGCGCCGGGTTGACCAGGTCATCGATCAGCACCACATCGGCTTCCCGCAGGGCTCTCACTGCCTTGAGTGTCAGCAGCTCCGGATCGCCGGGACCTGCGCCCACCAGCCAGACTTTTGCGCTCATATGCTTCCCTCACACTGTGATCGCGATTGGCTGCGTGCCGCTCGCCAATAGCCGTTTGATTTCCGGCACACAGGAGCCGCATTGCGTGCCGCAACCCAGTTCCTGCTTCAGCCCATTCAGGTCCAGGCCCCGGGCAATGCCGGCGCAGACCGCGTTTTCGCTGACGTTCTTGCAGTTGCACAACGTCTTGTTGCTGGTGGAACCACCCCCCGGTGGCGCACTCAATGGCGCCAGCAGCCAACGTCGTAACGTGTCATCGGTGCGGCCTTCCAGCCACAGGTTTTGCAACCAGTGACGAGCCAGAGTTTCGCCGGCCAGGCGGAGCGCGGTGATACGGCCCTTTTCAATTTTTACCCGCTTGCCAATGGAGCGCCGCGGGTCGTCGTAAGCCATGACCGGGCCGTCGTTGAGGCCCAGCAGTTGGTCGATCTGCTTGAGCAGCTCAAGTGCCGGCGCCTCGTGATGTGCCCCACGAATCAGCAGGGCAGGCCGCTCGCGCCCGGTCAGGCTCAGGCTGACGTAGGCAAAACCCTCACACAGCGGTCGCAACGCTTCAAAGTGTTGCTGCACATCGCCTTCGATCAGCGCAAACAAGTGCCAGGGCAGTTGCACCGCCTCCAGGCGTACACCGCTATGTTTGAGTTCCGGCTGCTTGGACAGCGGATCGAACGCCGGCTGGGTAAGTGCATTCACGCCGCCTTTGAGAAAGCGGTCGCCCCAGTGCATCGGCAGGAACGCCTGGCCGGGACGCACGCTGTCATCACTGCCGACGGCGACAATCACGCTGCCGCGCCGACTTTTCAGGCTGATCAGGTCGCCTTCCTTCAAGCGATGCCGGCGCAGCTCGTCCGGGTGCAGGCTGAGCAACGCTTCACTGGCATGCCCGAACAACTGCGCAGCGGTGCCGGTGCGGCTCATGCCATGCCATTGGTCCCGCAGGCGTCCGGTGATCAGGGTCAGAGGGAAGCGCGCGTCACGCTGCTCCTTGGCGGCGCGATAAGGGTCGGCGACAAAGTGCGCCCGGCCCGTCTCCGTAGGGAAAATTCCGTCGGTGTACAGCCGTGGTGTTCCGCTCACCGCATCCGCCGGGAATGGCCATTGCTGCGGGCCCATCCGGTCCAGCAGGGCATGACTGATACCCGACAGGTCCAAGTCACGCCCACGGGTCAGCAGTTTGTATTCATCAAAGATCTGCGCCGGTTGCTCAAAGGCAAAAAGACCCGGTTTTCCGGGACAAAGACGGCGCTCCAGGCGCTGGGCAAAATCCACGGTGATTGCCCAGTCCGGCCGCGCCTCTCCTGGTGGGACGATGGCCTGCCGGACGTGGGAAATGCGCCGTTCAGAGTTGGTGACCGTGCCTTCTTTTTCGCCCCAGCTCGCTGCGGGCAACAACAGGTCGGCGAAACGCGCTGTCTCGGTTGTACGAAAGGCTTCCTGTAGCACCACGAACGGACACGCCTCCAGGGCCTGGCGCACAGTGTTCTGGTCGGGCAGGGATTGGGCGGGATTGGTGCAGGCGATCCACAGGGCCTTGATCTTGCCGGCCTGTATTTGCTCAAACAATTCGATAGCGGTCAGTCCGGTGTTGGCCGGCAGTTGGTCAACACCCCAATACGCGGCCACTTCTGCCCGATGTTCAGGGTTGGCTGCCTCACGATGGCCCGGCAGCAAATTCGACAAACTGCCGGTTTCCCGACCGCCCATGGCATTCGGCTGACCCGTCAGGGAGAAAGGTCCACAGCCGGGACGGCCGATGGTGCCGGTCGCCAAATGCAGGTTAATCAGCGCACTGTTCTTTGCGCTGCCTGCGGTGGACTGATTCAGCCCCATACACCACAACGACAGGAAGCTCGTCGAGGTGCCGACCCACTCCGCGCACTGGCGCAGTTGCTCGACACTGATCCCGCACAGCTGCGTCACCATTTGCGGTGTGTAGTCGTGCACCAGGCGTTTGAGCTCCACCAGGCCGTCGGTATGGGCCTGGATAAAGTCGCGATCGATCCAGTCCTCCCACAACAACAGGTGCAAGATCCCATGGAACAGCGCGACATCCGTACCCGGCAGAATCGCCAAATGCAGGTCAGCCAAGTCGCAGGTATCGGTGCGCCGGGGGTCAATCACCATCACCTTCATCTGTGGCCGACGGGCCTTGGCTTCCTCCAGGCGTCGGAACAACACCGGATGTGCGTAGGCCATGTTACTGCCGACGATCATCACGCAGTCGCTCGACTCCAGGTCCTCATAACTGCAGGGTGGCGCATCGGCCCCCAGGCTGCGCTTGTAGCCAACCACTGCTGACGACATGCATAGCCGCGAGTTGCTGTCGATGTTGTTGGTGCCCACCAGCGCCCGCGCCAGCTTGTTGAAGCTGTAGTAATCCTCGGTCAGCAATTGCCCGGAGATATAGAACGCCACGCTGTCCGGCCCGTGTTCGGCGATGGTTTCGGCGAACACATTGGCCGCGTGTTCAAGGGCGGTGTCCCAGTCCGTGCGGGTACGGGCCAGGCCTTTGCCCAGTCGCAGTTCCGGGTACAACGCACGGGCCGTAAGGTCCCCGGTGAGGTGCAGGCTTGCACCCTTGCTGCACAGCTTGCCGAAGTTGGCCGGATGGGTCGGATCGCCACTGACGCCGAGGATCTGCGAGCCATCATGCTCGATCAGCACGCCGCAACCGACTCCGCAGTAGCAGCAGGTGGACGCGGTGGTCTGGCGGTTCATCAACCGGCGTCCCGCAGCGCCAACATCACCCGGCCGTTTTCCACGCGGACCGCGTGGTGGTGGGCGCAGCCGACGTCTGGTGCCTGGGCTTCACCGGATTCCAGGTCGATCTGCCAGTTATGCAGCGGGCAGGCGACGCGCTTGCCGTAGATCAAACCCTGGGACAGTGGGCCGCCCTTGTGGGGGCAGCGGTCGTCGAGGGCGAACACTTCGTCGTCACTGGTACGAAAAATCGCGATGTCGCCTTTGGGCCCGGTGATGATGCGCGAACCCAGGGCGTTGATTTCTTCGAGGGCGCAGATATCCAGCCAGTTCATGCCGGCACCTCCAGCAGTTTGACGGGGATGGTGTCGAATTCCTTTTTCAGCAGTGGCTGTTCCAGGCGTTCTTTCCACGGGTCCTGTTCGAACGACAGGGAGAATTGCAGGCGTTCGTTGAGCGCCTGCCGCCGCGCCGGGTCTTCCAGTACGGCCTTCTTGATGTGCTCCATGCCCACCCGTTGCAGGTAGTGCACGGTACGCTCCAGGTAGAAGGCTTCTTCCCGGTAGAGCTGTAGGAAAGCGCCGTTGTATTCGCGCACTTCTTCGGCGGTTTTCAGCTTCACGAAGAACTCGGCCACCTCGGTCTTGATCCCGCCGTTACCGCCGATGTACATCTCCCAGCCGGAGTCGACGCCGATAATTCCCACGTCCTTGATTCCCGCTTCGGAGCAGTTGCGCGGGCAGCCGGACACTGCCAGTTTTACCTTGTGGGGCGACCACATATTGAACAGGTCATGCTCCAGCTCGATCCCCAGCTGTGTGGAATTCTGCGTACCAAAGCGGCAGAACTCGCTGCCGACGCAGGTCTTCACGGTGCGGATGGATTTACCGTAGGCATGGCCGGACGGCATGTCGAGATCCTTCCATACGCCAGGCAAGTCCTGTTTCTTGATGCCCAGCAAATCGATGCGCTGCCCGCCGGTGACCTTGACCATCGGCACGTTGTACTTGTCGGCCACATCAGCGATGCGCCGCAGTTCTGACGGATTGGTCACACCGCCCCACATCCTCGGGACTACCGAGTAGGTGCCATCTTTCTGAATATTGGCGTGGGCCCGCTCGTTGATCAGGCGCGATTGCGGGTCGTCTTTCGCCTCGCCGGGCCAAGTGGAAATCAGGTAATAGTTGAGTGCCGGGCGGCAGGTGGCGCAGCCGTTCGGGGTGCGCCAATTCAGGTAGCTCATGGTGCTGGCGATGGTCAGCAGGTGCTGGTCGCGGATGGCCTGGCGGATTTGCCCGTGGTTGAGGTCGCTGCAGCCGCAGATGGCTTTTTCGCTTTTCGGTTTGACGTCGGCCGCGCCGCCTACGGTGTTGATCAGGATCTGTTCCACCAGCCCGGCGCAGGAGCCGCAGGAGCTGGCGGCCTTGGTGTGCTTCTTCACGTCGTCGACGCTGAACAGCCCGTGTTCCTGAATGGCCTTGACGATGGTGCCCTTGCACACGCCGTTGCAGCCGCAGACTTCAGCGCTGTCGGCCATGCTCATTGCCTTGTCCTGGCCCTGGTGACCTACATCGCCAATGGCGTTTTCGCCGAACATCAGGTGATCACGGATCTCGCCAATGGCGTGGTTCTCACGGATCTGCCGGAAATACCAACCGCCGTCAGCGGTGTCGCCGTACAGGCAGGCGCCGACGAGGATGTCGTCCTTGATCACCAGCTTCTTGTAGACGCCGCCAATCGGGTCGGAAAGGGTGATGGTTTCCGTGCCTTCGCCGCCCATGAAATCCCCGGCGGAGAACAGGTCGATGCCGGTGACTTTCAATTTGGTGGAGGTCACCGAACCCTGATAACGCGCAAAACCCAACTGGGCGAGGTGATTGGCGCAGACCTTGGCCTGCTCGAACAGCGGTGCCACCAGGCCATAGGCGATCCCGCGATGGCTGGCGCATTCGCCGATGGCATAGATGCGCGGGTCGTAGGTTTGCAGGGTATCGTTGACCAGAATCCCACGGTTGCACGGGATGCCGGATTTTTCTGCCAGCTCAGTGTTGGGGCGGATGCCCGCAGCCATCACCACCAGGTCGGCAGGGATCACATCGCCATTCTTGAATTGCACCGAGCCGACGCGACCGTTGCCGGCATCATGCAAGGCCTGGGTCTGTTCCTGCAGGCGGAACACCAGGCCGCGGCTTTCCAGTTCGGTTTGCAGCAACTGGCCGCTGGTCTTGTCCAGTTGCCGCTCCAACAGCCACTCGCCGATATGCACCACGGTCACGTGCATGCCGCGCAGCATCAGGCCGTTGGCCGCCTCCAGCCCCAGCAACCCGCCACCGATCACCACGGCGTGCTTGTGGGTCCTGGCGGTGTCGATCATGGCCTGGGTATCGGCGATGTCGCGGTAGCCGATCACACCCTGCAACGTATTGCCGGGGATCGGCAGGATAAACGGCGTGGACCCCGTGGCGATCAACAGGCGATCGTACTCGGCCTCGCTGCCGTCTTCGGCGATGACTTTGCGTTTGACCCGGTCGATCTGCACCACTTTGCGATTGAGCAGCAACTTGATGTTGTTATCGAGGTACCAGCTCAAGTCGTTGAGCACGATCTCTTCGAAGGTCTGCTCACCCGCCAGCACCGGCGAGAGCAGGATGCGGTTGTAATTGGTGTGGGGCTCGGCGCCGAAGACGGTGATGTCGTACAGGTCGCTGCTCAGCTTGAGCAATTCTTCAAGGGTGCGAACCCCGGCCATGCCGTTGCCGATCATCACCAGTTTGAGTTTCTTCATGTCGTTCTCCGCAGTGGCTCGACAAATCGTGCGCAACAAAAAAAGGCGTCCCCGCTAGGTAAGTAGCGAGGACGCCTTTGTCCTGGTCCCGTTCTCTCGGGAAGCTCGACCTTCGACGTTGAAGGTGCGGCTATATGTGTGTTGATGGAAAAGCTAATGCAGTGGTTGTGCCAAGTGGCGGTTTGGCCGGATGTGTTCGGTTTGGCGCCTATGTCTCGAGATATTTCGCCTCTTAGTGGTGCAACAGCCAGTACAACAGCACCAGATTGATCAGCAACGACAGCACGGCCAACGTCTGCCAGACCTTCAACGGTTCGCGCTCCAGCAGCGGTTTTGGCCGAATGCTCAACTCGCGGCGATCCGCCTGTTCCATTACCAGCAGCCACTCCTCGGCGGTTTCATAACGTTGCTCGGGTTGCGCGGCGACGGCGCGCTCCAGACTTTGTTGCAGCCAGTCGGGCAGGTCGGGGCGGTAACGGCTGGCGCTGACAGGCGCGGTGAACCGGGGGCGCTGGAACGCTTCGATTTCGCCGTAGGGATAATGCCCGGTGAGCAGGTAATACAAGGTCACCCCGACGCTATACAAATCCTGCTGCGGGGTAGGGCGTTCGCCGTTGAAGGCTTCCGGGGCGATAAAGCTCGGCGTGCCAGGCAGCAGGTGTGCGCGATCCTCGGAAAGCCCGGGGCAGTAGGCCAGGCCGAAGTCCAGCACGCGCAATTCGCCGTCCTCGCCCAGCAGCAGGTTTTCCGGCTTGATGTCGCGGTGCAGGATCTGCCGGCGGTGCAGCATCCCGATAGCACGCAACAGGCGCTCGGCCAGGGATTGCCACTGCGCCAAGGGCAATGGGCCCTGGTGCTTGAACAGCTCAGCCAGGGTTTGCCCGGCGTATTCACGCATCACGTAGTACAAATGCTGGCGACCACTGGCCGGATGGACTTCAGGAAACGCACGGCCGGCCACCCGACGCAGGAACCATTCCTCCGACAGCAATGCCTGGGCGGCGAATACGTCATCGTCGTGGCTGACCGGCAAGGTCTTCAGCAGCCACGCCTGTTGCTGGGCATCGCGTACCCGGTAGAGCAGGGATTGGCGACTTTGCCCCAGCAGCGCTTCCACCTGCCAGCCTTCGAAGCGCTGCCCGACTTTCAAGGGCGGTGGCAGCGGCCATTGCTGCAATTGCACCAGTGCATCACCCAGGGTGGCAGCGCCGAGCTGGTCGACGCGCACCAGCAGGGCACTGGCATTGTCCTGGCTGCCCGCCAGATGCGCGGTGCTGACCAAGGTGTTGACCGCGAGGTTCAGGTCCGACTGTTCCCGCAGGATTGCGCTGATGCGGTTGTCATCGAGGGTCGCCCACACGCCGTCGCTGAGCAGGAGAAAACACTCACCTGCCCGTAGCTCGCCGTCGAGGAAATCCAGTACCAGATGTTGATCCAGGCCCATGGCGCGCTTGAGCACATGTTGCATGCCCGGTTGCTCCCACACGTGTTCTTCGCTGAGGCGTTGCAGCTTGCCATCGAGCCAGCGATACACCCGGCAATCACCCACATGGGCCAGGGTGAAACGCTGGCCGCGAAACACCAGGGCGCTAAGGGTGGTCAGCAACGGTTGGCCGCCACCGTTGGCTTGCAGCCAGCGATTCTGTGCCACCAGCAAGCGTTCCAGCGCCTGGGCCACGCCCCAGGTTTGCGGCGTGGCGTAGTAGTCCAGGGCCAGGGCCTGCAAGGTCGAGCGCGCGGCCAGTCCGCCATCGGCGCATTGGCTGACGCCGTCGGCGATGGCGCACAGGTAGCCTTTGCTGGCGGCCAGCTCCGGGGCCGGCGTAACCAGGCGCAAGGCGTCCTGGTTTTCCTGCCGAGGGCCGGTGGCGCTGGCCTGGGCGAAGCTCAGTTGCAGGCTCATCAGACCCGGGCAGCCGTCACCGCTGCCGAGCCCCACGTGGTTCTCCAGCGACGCTTGACGCCATACAGGCCGAACCAGGCCAGCACGCCCAGGCTGGCGAACAACCACAGTGCCAACTGATAGCTGCCGGTGCTTTGCTTGATCGCACCCATGCCCGCCGCGAGGGCGAAACCGCCGATGCCGCCGGCCATGCCGATCAGGCCGGTCATGACACCGATCTCCCGATGGAAACGCTGGGGTACCAGTTGGAACACTGCGCCGTTACCGGCCCCCAAGCCGAGCATGGTGCAGACGAAAAGCGCCAGGGCGGCGTAGGAACTTGGCAGGTTGAACCCCACCGCCGCGATGCAGATCGCGGCCACGCCGTACATGCCGAGCAGGGTGCGAATCCCGCCAAAACGGTCGGCCAGGGCGCCGCCCAAAGGCCGCATCAGGCTGCCGCCGAACACACAGGCAGCGGTGTAGTAACCGGCGGTGACCGGGCTCAAGCCGTATTGGTCGTTGAAGTAGCCGGGCAGGGCGCTGGCCAGGCCGATAAAGCCGCCGAAGGTCACGCTGTAGAAGAACATGAACCACCAACTGTCGCGGTCGCCCAGGGCCTTGAAGTAATCGGCCATGGACTTGGCTTTGGGCCGTTGTGGGGCATTGCGGGCGAGCCAGGCGAAGACGATCAGGGTCAGGATCAGGGGGATCAGCGCAAAGCCGAACACATTGCTCCAGCCAAACGCGGCGGCCAGCACGGGGGCCAGCAAGGCAGCGAACACCGTACCGGAGTTGCCGGCGCCGGCGATGCCCATTGCCTTGCCCTGATGCTCGGCGGGGTACCACTGGGATGCCAGGGGCAGCGCGACGGCAAACGAGGCACCGGCCATGCCGAGGAACATGCCCAGCAGCAAGGCTTGCTCGTAGCTGTGAATCCCCAGTTTCCAGGCGACGAACAAGGCGCCGATGACAATCACCTGGCCGATCAGGCCGGCGGTCTTGGGCGAGAGCTTGTCGGCCAGCATGCCCATCAGGAAGCGCAGCACTGCGCCGGCGAGGATTGGTGTGGCGACCACCAGGCCGCGTTGTTGGGTGGTGAGGTGCAGGTCGGCGGCGATTTGCACCGCCAGAGGGCCTAACAGGTACCAGACCATGAAACTCAGGTCGAAATACAGGAATGCGGCAAACAGGGTTGGGGTGTGGCCGGATTTCCAGAAGCTTGATTTCATCACGCACCTCAGCGGTAAAGGGGTCTTATGAGAAGGCCTGGTGATGGAACGGCTGTGGCCGCCCCACCGGCCCCGGGCTATGGGGCCAAAACGAAAAAACGCCGCCACCGGGTTCGCTGGGGCAAACCGGGTGTGCGACGTCTTTGTCGTGGAGGGGCAACCGCCGTTGGCTACCTGTGGGGATTCTTTAGCAAGAGGTGGGCCAACAGGGGGTGGGGGCGTTGTGGTGTGGTGTGGTGTACATATCCGTTGCTGCGGTAACGGCCGCTTAGGGTTCCGCTCTTACAGCGGGTCACTTTTGGCAAACGCCCCAAAAGTAACCAAAAGGTCTTTGCCCCACCACTCGGTGCCTCGCCTAGGCTCGGCATGCCCGCACTCCGGCCCGATTCCGCGGGCCGCCGCGACGGGCCATCCATGGCCCGGCGCGGCTAAATCGGCTCCCTGCCGATTTACCCGCTCCACCGTGCCTCTTGCGGCCATCGTGGTTAACGGGGCCGCAGATCAAAATCAAAAGCAAAGCACAGCGGCCTACCGGCCGGCTTGAGTGTTAAAAGCAGGGGCAAGATCCAGAGCGAAAACCGATCTGCTTTTCTGTGGGAGCGGGCTTGCTCGCGAAAACCTAAGAGCGCCGCGTTGAATCAGGATACCCACGTCATCGTTAACGACCTTCGCGAGCAAGCCCGCTCCCACATTTGGACCGTGCCCGCTTTAGCTTTTGATTGTGCTGTTGCTCTAAAACACTCAAGCCGGCCGGTAGGCCGCTGTGCTCTTGCTTTTGATCTTGATCTTAGGCGCCCCGTTAAACCACGCTGGCCGAACGCAGGTTTGGAGCGTGGGTAACCCGGCAGGACGCCGGGTTAGCCGCGCTGGGCCAAGGATGGCCCATCGCGGCGGCCCACGGTCCAAAGCCGGAGTGAGGGCACTCCGAGCCTAAGCGAGGAGCCGAGTGGTGGGGCAAGAGCGTTTTGCTTACTTTTGCGCTTTTCAAAAGTGAGCCGCCGTAAGGGCGGAACCAATAGAAGCCGTAACCGAAGAAATGGATATGTACTCCCCTGCCCTGATCGCAGACCAACTTCAAAGTTTGTAATCAGTATCCGTACGCTCCAACTGCCGAATCAACGCATTCCAATGCCGCGCCACCCCCGGCCCATCCCCGCTCTTGAACACCTCGGCCTGCTTCTCCACCTTGGCCACCACCTCCGCCGGCGGAAAGATCAACTCGGCATTCCCCCCCGCCTGCGCCGCGATCTGGATATTGCACGCCCGCTCCAGCCCCTGCAGCTGCTGGAACGCATGCTCCACACTCCCCCCCGCCGTCAGCAACCCATGATTACGCAAGATCATCACACTCTTGTCCCCCAGGTCCGCCACCAACCGCTCACGCTCATCCAGGTCAAGGGCCACACCTTCATACCCGTGGTACGCCACGCGCCCGGAAAACCCGATGGAATGCTGGGAGATCGGCAACAACCCATCCTTCTGCGCCGACACCGCAATACCATCGCGTGTATGCGTATGCAGCACCGCCTGTAAATCGTGGCGAGCCCCATGGATAGCACTGTGAATCACATAGCCCGCATAGTTGATCCCCAGGCCCGTAGGGTCATCGACAATCGTACCGTCGATATCCACCTTGACCAGATTCGAAGCGCTGATCTCATCGAACAACAGCCCATAGGCATTGATCAGAAAATGCTCCTCAGGCCCCGGCACCCGGGCGGAGAAGTGCGTGTAGATGTGGTCGGTCCACTTGTACAAGGCCGCCAACCGATAGGCCGCCGCCAGCTTGACGCGCACCTCCCACTCTTCCGGGGTGACCCGCTGGCGGACGTTGTTCGAGACACTGGAGATCGAGGTGACGCTGCTCATGGCAAAACTTCCTGGATGGCCTTAAGGACTTCCAGGCAAGCCTAGGGGATGACCAAAAATAATAAAAAGCACATTTTAATCTAAGCTAATTATTATTTTTTTTCATATCACGCCGCATTGCGGACCTTGTGCAGCGACGCCGCCACCAGCTTGCCAAACGCATCCACCGGCCCTTGCAGGTTGCCAAGGAAATGCGGGTAGATCAGCCACAGGTCCATCACCGGCTTGAAGTCCTTCAGCGGCATGGCCGCCAGTTGATCACGATGGGCACTGCGTTCCAGCAGCGGGCGTGGCACCAGGCCAAGGCCCAGGCCGTCAGCCACCAGGCCCAGTTGCAGCTCGGTGCCAAAGGTCTCCAGGTTGACCCGCAGCGCCAGGCCCTGGTCCGACAGGGTGCGTTGCAACCCGGCACGGAAACCGCAACCATCCGGGTTGAGGATCCAGCCGTTCTGGTACACGTCCGCCAACTTGCAGGGCTTCTTCGGCAGTTGGGCCTTGGCACACACCACCACCAGTTCCATCTTGCCGATGGACTCGCCAACGATGTTGTCCGGGAAGATCTTGCCCGCCGGAAACAGTGCCGCCGCCGCGTCCAGTTCGCCGCGTTCGATCTTGCCCACCAGTTGGCTGCCCCAGCCGGTGGCCACCTGGGCGCGCAGCTCGGGGAATTCACTGCGCAGGTGCTTGAGGGCATCCAGCAGCACCACGTCGCCGATGGTTTGCGGCACCCCCAGGCGCAGCAGGCCGGTGGGCGGTGCGTCGGTGGCCACCAGTTCGCGCAGGGCGTCCATTTCCCGGAGGATCGAACGGCACTGTTCATACACCCGCGTACCGATCAAAGTAGGCTTGAGCGGCTTGGTGTTGCGGTCGAACAACTCCACCCCCAGCGCCTGCTCGAAGTTCTGCACGCGACGGGTGATGGCCGGCTGGGTCAGTTGCAACGACTCGGCGGCATGGCTGATGGACTGGCAACGAATCACTTCGACAAAGGCATCGATATCGTCAATTTTCATTTGGGCCGCACATAGAGAACAGTCATTAAGATGTGTGAAAAGCATAGTTCCATAAACGGTGGCTGGATAGCCTGCCACTCGATCGATAACGTCTAACGCTATTCAAACCGGTTCTAAATTACTTTCCGCTATAACCTAATCATTAAAAAATAGCATATTAACCATAAACATTATGCTTAGATAAACCCATCACCACGAACCACCCCACGATGGAATTGTCATGACCCAGGCCCGACACCCGGAGAGACTCAGAGCATTCATTGGCGCCCTGGCGGAATTGATCGACGGCAACCCTCGCGAAGGCGACCTGCTGCACCGCGGCGGCAAGCTGCTGGCGCAACTGGTGAGCCACGATGACTGGTTGCCGGACGAGTTTGCCCAACCCGACCCCGAGCGCTATCAGCAGTTCCTGCTGCACGCCGATTCGCGCCAGCGCTTCAGCATCGTCAGTTTTGTCTGGGGGCCGGGGCAGACCACGCCGATCCATGACCATCGCGTGTGGGGACTGATCGGCATGTTGCGGGGTTCCGAGTATTCCCAAGGCTTTGAGCGCAACGCCGAGGGCGCACTGGTCGCCGACGGCAAACGCATTCAGCTCGAGCCCGGCCAGGTGGAAGCCGTGTCGCCGAAGATCGGTGATATCCATCAGGTCAGCAATGCCTTCAGCGACCAGGTGTCCATCAGCATTCATGTCTACGGCGCCAATATCGGTGCCGTGCGCCGCGCCGTGTACCAGCCGGACGGCAGCGAGAAACTGTTTATCTCCGGTTATTCCAACGCCTTTCTCCCGAACATCTGGGATTTGTCCAAAGACGCCCTGTCCAAAGAGAGCCCTGCCCCATGACTGCATCGAACCGCAGCTTCGCCCAGATTCGCCAGGCCCTGCTGGACCGTGAAGAAGTCGCCCTTGTGGATGTGCGCGAGGAAGCGCCTTTCGCCGAATCCCACCCGCTGTTCGCCGCGAATATCCCGCTGTCGAAGCTGGAACTGGAAGTGTATTCACGCATCCCACGCCGGGATACCCAGGTGACGGTGTACGACAACGGTGAAGGTCTGGCACAGATCGCCGCCCAGCGCTTGCAAGCCCTCGGCTATACCCAGGTCAGCCTGCTGGAAGGCGGCCTGGACGGTTGGCGCAACGCCGGTGGCGAGCTGTTCATCGACGTCAACGTGCCGAGCAAAGCCTTTGGCGAACTGGTGGAAAGTCAGCGCCACACGCCGTCCCTGGCGGCTGAAGAAGTGCAGGCCTTGCTCGACAGCAACGCCGACGTGGTGGTGCTCGACGCCCGGCGCTTTGATGAATACCAGACCATGAGCATTCCCACCGGCATCAGCGTGCCCGGCGCCGAACTGGTGCTGCGCGCCCGTGAGCTGGCGCCCGACCCGGCCACCCGCATCATCGTCAATTGCGCCGGGCGTACCCGCAGCATTATCGGCACCCAGTCATTGATCAATGCGGGCATCGCCAACCCGGTGTCTGCCTTGCGCAACGGCACCATCGGCTGGACCCTCGCCGGGCAGAAGTTGCAACACGGCCAGGCTCGACGCTTTGCGCCCACCTCGGAAGAACACCGCCAGATCGCCGCCAGGGACGCCCGCCAAGTCGCCGACAAGGCCCGCGTAGGCCGCGCCACCCTCGCCGACCTGCAACGCTGGCAGCAGGAAGCGTCACGCACCACTTACCTGTTCGACGTACGCACCCCGGAAGAATTCGCCGCCGACCATCTGCCCGGCTCGCGCTCCACGCCGGGAGGCCAGTTGGTGCAGGAAACCGACCATGTCGCCAGCGTACGCGGCGCCCGGCTGGTACTGGTGGATGACGACGGCGTGCGGGCCAATATGTCTGCGTCCTGGCTCGCACAACTGGGTTGGGAAGTGTATGTGCTGGACGACCTGCAACCTGCGCACTTCAGCGAACCGGGCGCCTGGGTCGCCCCCGTCCCGGCACCGCAACAGGCCGAACTGATCAGCCCGCACACCCTCGTCGAATGGCAGGCCCATGGCGACACCGCAGTACTGGATTTCACCGCCAGCGCCAACTACGTCAAGCGCCATATCCCCGGTGCGTGGTGGGCGTTACGTGGGCAACTGCCAGAGGCCTTGCGCAAAGTGCCTGCTGCCGAACGCTACGTGTTGACCTGCGGCAGCAGCCAACTGGCGCGCCTTGCAGTAGCCGAAGTCGAAGCGCTGACCGGCAAGCCGGTGTTCCTGCTGCAGGACGGCACCGCCAGCTGGATCGCCGCGCAACTGCCCCTGGAGGAAGGCGAGACCCGCCTCGCTTCACCGCGCATCGACCGCTACCGCCGCCCGTACGAAGGCACCGACAACCCAAGGGAAGCCATGCAG
The DNA here is from genome assembly GCF_000313235.1 of Pseudomonas sp. PAMC 26793. Taxonomy (NCBI): domain Bacteria; kingdom Pseudomonadati; phylum Pseudomonadota; class Gammaproteobacteria; order Pseudomonadales; family Pseudomonadaceae; genus Pseudomonas; species Pseudomonas sp. PAMC 26793. The sequence continues at coordinate 79,743 of NZ_AMXG01000044.1, read as the reverse complement.
GCCTACCTCGACTGGGAATTCGGCCTGGTGGACCAATTGGCCCGCGACGGCACCCATGGGTTTTACGTGATCTGCATACCATCGGGAGCGAGCCCGCTCGCTCCTCTTCCCACTACCGGCCGACCCCTTCTCCAGGCGGAGGCGACTGAATTCAAGACCTAGCCTGGAGCCCGCCCGATGCGCTTGACCCTTGCCCTTTTACTGGCCGCCCTCACCCTGGGCGCGACCTGCCAGGCCGCCGACCTGCAACCCCTGCGGGTGGGCAACCAGAAATCCACCATCAAGGCGCTGCTGGAAGTCGCCGGCGAAACCCGGGAGGTGCCCTACGAAATCCAGTGGTCCGAGTTCCCCGCCGCCGCGCCGTTGGGCGAAGCCCTCAACGCTGGCGCCGTGGACATCGGCGCCCTGGGGGACGCGCCCTACGTGTTCGCCCTTGGTGCCGGCGCGCCCCTGAAAGTGGTGAGCATCATCCACGCCGAAGGCCGCAACACCACCGCGCTCATTGTGCCCAAGGATTCTCCCATCCACGATCTAGCCGACCTCAAGGGCAAGCGCATCGTCACCACACGCGGCTCCATCGGGCATTTCCTGGCGATCAAGGCACTGCGTAGCGCCGGCCTTTCCACCCACGACGTGCAGTTCATCTTCCTGCTGCCCAGCGAGTCACGCCTGGTGCTGGATAACGGCACCGCCGATGCCTGGTCGACCTGGGATCCCTACACCACCGTGGTCACCTCACAAAGCCAGGCCAGGGTCCTCGCCAGCGGCAACAACCTGCTGAGCAACCACCTGTACCTCGCCGCCACCAGCAAGGCGATTGCCGACAAGCGCGTGCAGCTGGACGACTTCGTCGCCCGGGTCGACCGCGCCTACCGCTGGAGCAACGATCATCCGCAAGCGTTCGCCGCCGCCATGGCCAAAATCACCGGCTTGCCGCTGGAGGTGCACGTGGCCGTGGCCAACGCCACCCATATGCAGCCCGTTGCAATTGACGACACGGTGATCAGCGGCCTGCAAACCACCGCCGACATCTACCAGGACGAAGGCCTGCTGACCAAACACATCGACGTGTCCCAAGGCTTCGACAAGAGCTTCAACGCCAAGCGTGCCCCACTTACCCAGGCTTCCCGCTAAAAGGAGAGAGAACATGAGCAAACGCCAACTGAAACTCGGTGCCATGGTGCACGGCGTCGGTCACGGCTGGGGCGAATGGCGCCACCCGCAGGCGCAACCCGACGCCAGCGTCAACTTCGGGTTCTACAAGCATCAAACGCAACTGGCCGAAAGCGCGAAGTTCGATTTCGTGTTCATCGCTGACAGCCTGCATATCCATGAAAAATCCAGCCCCCATTACCTCAACCGTTTTGAGCCCCTGACCATCCTTTCGGCCCTCGCCGCCTTGACCTCGAATATCGGTCTGGTGGCGACCGTCACCGTGAGCTACACCGAACCGTTCCAGGTCGCACGCCAGTTCGCCTCCCTGGACCACATCAGCGGCGGCCGCGCCGGCTGGAACGTGGTGACCTCGTGGCTCAGCGGCACCGCCGACAACTTCGGCAAGGCCGAACACCCGCCCCACGCCGTGCGCTACCGCATCGCCAAGGAACACGTGAATGTGGTCAAGGGCCTGTGGGATTCCTGGGAAGACGATGCCTTCGCCTACAACAAGCAAAGCGGCGAGTTCTTCACCCCCGGCAAGCTGCATGCATTGGGGCACAAGGGCGAGTTTTTCTCGGTCAAGGGCCCGCTGAATATCGCCCGGTCACGCCAGGGCCAGCCGGTGATTTTCCAGGCAGGTACTTCCGAGGACGGGCGCAATTTTGCCGCCGAAAACAGCGACGCGATTTTTGTCCATGCCGAGACCTTCGACGAAGCCAAAGCCTACGCCCAGGACTTGAAGAAACGCGCCCGCAGTCTCGGTCGCGATGCCGATCACCTGTCGATCCTGCCGGGCATCCGGCCCATTGTTGGCCGCGACGAAGCTGAGGTGGAACGCCGCTATCAGCAAGCCGTGGAGCTGGTGACTGTCGAGGACGCAATCGTCGCCCTGGGCCGCCCGTTCAACGACCACGATTTCAGCCAGTACCCGCTGGACGAACCCTTCCCGGAACTCGGCGACCTGGGCTCCAACAGCCAGAAAGGCGGCTCCGACCGCATCAAGCAACTGGCCCGCGATGAACGCCTGACCCTACGGGAAGTGGCCCTGCGGTTCTCCCGGCCCAAGCGTGATTTCGTCGGCACCCCGGAGCAGGTCGCCGACGCGATCCAGACCTGGTTCGAAGCGGGTGCCGCCGATGGTTTCATCATTAATTCACTGCTGCCCGATGGCCTGCAGTACTTCACCGAGCTGGTAGTGCCGGTGCTGCAACAACGCGGTCTGTTCCGCCGTGAATACAGCGGCGTCACCCTGCGGGAAAACCTGGGCCTGGACGTGCCGGCCAACCGCTACAGCGCCACCCTTGAAACCCAACCCACACAGATCGCCATCTGACCAGGGCACGACCATGACGAACACGATCAAACACGGACAGTTCAATCGTCGCGGCTTCCTGGGCGCCAGTTCGATTGCCTTTGGCGCGCTGGGCCTCGCCTCGCTGGTGCCACGGGCTTTCGCTGCACCTGCGAAGCTGTCGGACCTGACCCTGGCCGTCGCCACCTACCGTGGCCAGGACTCGTACTTCACCGACGACGCCGGCACCTCCAACACACCCTACAAGGTCGATTACGCCGAGTTTGCCGGCGGCAATCTGATCGTCGAAGCGCTGGCCTCGGGCAGCCTGGACATTGGCGGCATGAGTGAGATCCCGCCGATCTTCTCGATCCAGAGCCACCGCGAGCCGAAGTTGATCGCGGTGCTGCAAGGCGACGTGAATAACCAGGTGATCCTGATTCCGAAGGAGTCGAAAATTGAATCCATCGCTCAGCTCAAAGGCAAGCGTGTGGGCTACGTACGCTCCACCACCTCCCACTACTTTCTGATCAAGGCCTTGAAGGAGCAAGGGCTGACCTTCAACGACATCACCCCGGTGGCGCTGACGCCGCAGGATGGTTTCAGCGCGTTCCAGAGCGGCCAGCTGGACGCCTGGGTGATCTACGGGGTGTTTATCCAACTGGCGAAATTCCGCAGCGGTGCCCGGGTCTTGAAAACCGCCCTTGGCTACCTCTCCGGCAACTACCTGATCGGCGCCCGCCCCGCAGCCCTGGAAGACCCGCTGCGCAAACAGGCGATCCAGGATTACCTGCAGCGCCAGGCCCGCACCCTGGAATGGATGAACAACAACCCCGAGCCCTGGGCCGAGAAGTCGGCGAAGTTGCTGGGGGTGGATAAAGCGGTGTTCCTCGATGTGTACAACAACCGCAGCCAGCCCTACAGCGTGATCGAGGTGAACGACCAGGCCATCGCTTCGCAGCAGGAAGTGGCGGATCTGTTCTTCAGCGCCGGGGTGTTGAGCGAGCGGCTGGATGTCAGCCCGTTGTGGGACCGGCAGTTCAAGTTGCTGCCGATATAACCACCCTTCGAAAACGCCGAATAGCCAATGTGGGAGCGGGCTTGCTCGCTCCCACATTTTGACCGAGTACACCGATAATGAGCCTTTCATCTCAACAACCGCCGCTTCTGCGCTCCGTTGAAGTGGCCAACTTCGAAGCGCTGCTGGAACGCCTCGGCAGCCAGCTCGCCGCCACCGCGCCGCTCTATGATGAAAGCGGCACCTTCCCCCACGACAACTTCAAGCTGCTGCACGAACACGGCCTCGTCGCCCTGACCGTGCCCAAGGCCCTCGGCGGTGGCGGTGCCAACCTGGCCCAGGCACGCAAGGCCATCAGTGCCATCGCCAAGGGCGAGCCTTCCACCGCGTTGATCCTGGTGATGCAGTACCTGCAACACACGCGCCTGCAAGACAGCAAAACCTGGCCGCCCGCCCTGCGCACCCAAGTCGCCGAAGACGCCGTGCGCAATGGTGCGCTGATCAATGCCCTGCGCGTGGAGCCCGACCTCGGCACCCCGGCCCGTGGCGGGCTGCCAGCGACCATCGCCCGGCGTACCGCCGCCGGTTGGCGCATCAGCGGGCGCAAAATCTACTCTACCGGCAGCCACGGCCTGACGTGGTTCAGCGTCTGGGCCCGCAGCAGCGATGAAGACCCGCTGGTGGGTGCCTGGCTGGTGCCCAAGAACAGCCCCGGCATCAGCATTATCGAGACCTGGGACCACCTGGGCATGCGCGCCACCTGCAGCCATGAAGTGGTGTTCGATAACGTGCTGGTGCCGCTGGACCACGCGGTCAGCGTCAGCCCCTGGAGCGCGCCGCAGGCGGAACTGGACGGCGATGGTTTCCTGTGGATGTCGGTGCTGCTGTCATCGGTGTACGACGCCGTGGCCCAGGCCGCGCGCGACTGGCTGGTGGACTGGCTGGAACAGCGCAAGCCCTCCAACCTCGGCGCAGCGCTGTCGACCTTGCCGCGCTTTCAGGAGACCGTCGGGCATATCGACACCCTGCTGTTTGCCAACCGCAGCCTGCTGGATGCCGCCGCCGACGGGCACACCCCGGCGGCCAATGCCGCGCAGATCAAATACCTGGTGACCGGCAACGCGATACGCGCCGTCGAGTTGGCCATCGAAGCTTCCGGCAATCCCGGCCTGTCGCGCCACAGCCCGCTGCAACGGCATTACCGCGACGTGCTGTGCAGCCGCGTGCATACACCGCAGAACGACGCCGTGCTGCAGGGCGTCGGCAAAGCCGTCTTCGCGCAACGTCAGAAGGAACGCACATGAGCCAGGTGATTATCGCCAGCCAGCTGGACGAAGATTTTAATGAAGTGATCCGCCAGCGCCTGGCCCTGACGCACCCTGGCGCCGAGGTCATCGGCGTACCCGCCGGCGTGCCCAGCGACTTGCCGCCCCAGGCCAATATCCTGCTGGCCCGACCGATCAACGTGCGCGGCTACACCGCCCCGGACACACCACCACCGGGTTGGCCGTATGGTGTGCAGTGGATTCAGGTGGTGTCGTCGGGTATCGATTTCTACCCCAAGTGGCTGTTCAACGGGCCGCCGGTGAGCACCTCGCGGGGCAGCGCCGCCGAGCACATCGCGGAGTTCGCCCTCGCGGCAATCTTCGCGGCGGCCAAGCACTTGCCGGCCATCTGGGTGCAGGATTCCCAGTGGCAGTTCACCCCGCTGCGCCCGCTCAAGGGCACCACCCTGGGGATTCTCGGGTTTGGCGCGATTGGCCGTAGCCTGGCGCAAAAAGCTCATGGGCTGGGGATCAAGGTCGTGGCGTTACGCCAAAGTGACACGCCGTTTGACGTGGAGGGTGTGGAGGCGGCGCAGGATATCCATGATCTGTTTGCTCGCTCCGACCACCTGGTGCTGGCCGCGCCACTGACCGAAGCCACGCGGCATATCGTGGGTCGGCAAGTGCTGGCGAGTGCCAAGCCAGGCTTGCACCTGATCAATATTGCCCGAGGTGGCTTGGTGGATCATGAGGCGCTGGTGGAAGCACTGGACAACGGCAGCCTCGAACTGGCCTCGCTGGATGTGACCGAGCCGGAACCGTTACCGGATGGGCATGCGCTGTATGGCCATCCGAGGGTCAGAGTATCGCCCCATACGTCGGCGATTTCGACCAATAGCCGGCATGATATTGCGGACAGTTTTCTGGGCAATCTGGAAAGGTATCTGAGTGATCTGCCGCTGGAGAACCTAGCCAACACCCAACGCGGTTACTAAGCCGAATAGAGATCAAAATGTGGGAGCGGGCTTGCTCGCGAATGCGGGGTGTCAGTCACTATCAATGTTGACTGATCCACCGTATTCGCGAGCAAGCCCGCTCCCACATTTGTTTTTCATCAGCTGAAAAATATCATCAGTCTTACGCATTACAAGCAAACCACTACATACCCATTTTTTATAATTAACTTATAACTAATCGGACTTTTACGCCCGGCATTTATACAAATACTGTTACATCCAATACCGACCCCTGACCAGGTGGAGGCCCGACTTTGCCTAAACCGTCAACCACCCCAGGGGTCCATCATGAGTCCTACCGCCGTACCCAATCGCCTGACACTGGCCATTTCCCTCGCCCTGTTCGGCCTCGCCGCCCATGCCGACGACACCGCCCTGCCGGTGGTCAACGTCACCGCCGAACACCGCAGCGAAGACCTGCAAAAAACCCCGCTGGCGATTTCCGCGTTCGATGAAAAGGCCCTGGAAGACAAGCAGATCAACAGCGTGCGCGACCTCGCGGGCCAGGTACCGAACCTGACACTCAGCCGCCAGTCGATCTCCTACAGCGCCCAGACCTACGGCATCCGCGGCATCGGTGAAACCGACCCGATTCAGGAAGCCGCCGTCGCCGTTTACGCTGATGACCTGTACATCCCCCGTGCGATTTCCTCGATGCTCGACTTCAACGATGTGGAGCGCGTCGAGGTGCTGCGTGGCCCCCAGGGCACGCTGTACGGGCGCAACAGCAGCGCCGGTGCGATCCGGGTGATCACCCGCGACCCGACCCAGGAAACCCGCGGTTTTGTAGAGCTGGGCGCCGGCAACTACGACGCCCAGAACGCACGCCTGCTGATCAGCGGCCCGCTGGTGGACAACGCGCTGTTCGGCAGTTTCTCGGCTATCCGCCTGAGCCGCGACGGCACCGTGTCCGATCCCACCCGGGGCAAGGACGTGAACAACGTCGACATCCAGTCCTATCGCGGCAAGCTGCGCTACAAGCCGGTGGATTCGCCCTGGGATGTGCAATTGACCCTGGCCGGTACCTTCGACCGGGGCGACACCACCAGCTATACGCCCTTCGACGCCAACGGGCATTTCGACAAGTTCAAGAGCTACAGCAGCCTCGACCCGAAAAACCGCCTGGACCAGGGCAGCTCGGTGCTGCGGGCGATCTACGCGATCAATGACAACCTGAACTTCAAATCGGTGACCGCCTATTCGGCATTCCACCAACCAGTGGATTACGACAATTCAGGGCAAGCCGCGCTGATCCAGAACAACTTGATTCTGTACAAGCAGAACTATGCGACCCAGGAATTCCAGCTCAACGGTGACTACGACGATTTCAGCTTCAGCACCGGCGTGTACCTGTACCGCGAGAAGTTCGACGCCGACCGCGACAACCTCACCTATTCCGTCGCCCGCAACCGGGTGATCGGCCAGGGCCAATACAGCACCACCAACACCGAAAGCTACGCGCTGTACGGCCAGGGCACCTACAAGCTGACGCCGCAACTGTCGCTGATCGCCGGCCTGCGCTTTACCCGCGAGCACAAGAATTTCGACTTCACCAACTACGCGATCAACACCGACCGGCAGATCACCGGCACCAACTTCACCGCCGAATCGAGCAAATCCTGGCAGTCCACCAGCCCGAAAATCGGCGTCGAATACGCCTGGACCCCTCACTTGAACCAGTACGCCTACGTCGCCAAAGGCTTCAAGGCCGGCGGCTACGACAACCGCGCACCGACCCAGGCCGCCGCCGAACAGGCGTTCTCCCCGGAGGATGTGACCACCTGGGAAACCGGGGTCAAAGGCGACTTCTTCGACCAACGCCTGCGGGCCAACGTCGCGGTGTTCTACAACGACTACAAAGACCTGCAAACCAACGCCTATGACCCGGCGCTGGGGGTGAGCCTGCGCACCAACGTCGGCCGCGCCCACACCTACGGCGTGGAGCTGGAAACCCTCACCGCCCTGAGCCGCGACCTGCAACTGACCGCCAACCTCGGCTACCTGCAAAGCAAGTACGACGACTTCCAGAACGCCAGCGGCGCGGGGGTGGATGCCAATGGCAAGCAGTTGGTGTTCTCGCCACGCTGGAACGCCAGCCTGGGCCTCAACTACACCATCCCCGCCGGGCTGCCCGGCACCTGGCTGGCAGGCACCGATGCGCAGTTCCAGACCCAGTCCTATGCCAACGCGCTGAATGACGACATCCAGGAAATTCCGCAGCAGACCTTCTGGAACGCCAACACCCGCTACATCAGCGGCGACGGCCACTGGACCACCACCCTCGCGGTGAAAAACCTGCTGGACCGCGCCTGTCCGCAGTCGGTGGGCTACGTGCCTTCCAGCGGCGCCCGCTACTACTCGGTCAACGACCCGCGAACCCTGTTGCTGACCGTGCGCTACGACCTCTGACAAACCGCTATCTCAAGGAGCGAATCATGGCTTTTACCCGCAGGGAACTGATTTCCCGTATTGCCGCCGTGGGCGGTTATTCCGCCGCTGTCAGCGCATTGGGCGCGCTGGGGCTGACGCCTCAGGCGGTGGCATCGAGCTTTACCCCGCTGCAATTGGGCAGCACCGGCAAAGGCAAGAACGTGGTGGTGGTCGGCGCCGGGATCTCTGGGCTGGTCAGCGCCTACGAGCTGCGCAAGGCCGGGTTCAACGTGACGATCCTGGAAGCCCGCGACCGGGTGGGTGGACGCAACTGGACCCTGCGCCGAGGCACCAAGGTCGACTTCGACGACGGCGTCAGCCAGACCGTGGACTTTGATGACGGGCAGTTTTTCAACGCCGGCCCCGCGCGTATTCCCAGCCACCACCAGACGATTCTCGGCTACTGCCGCGAGCTGGGCGTGGAGTTGCAAGTACTGGTCAACAGCAGCCGCAACGCCCTGGCCCGGCCGGATACGCAACAGCCGGCGTTCCAGTTGCGCCAGGCGGTCAATGACACCCGTGGCCAGCTCTCGGAACTGCTGGCGCGCACCGTCAGCCGCAAGGCCCTCGACCAGGACCTGAGCGTGGATGACCGCAAGGCGCTACTGAGTTTCCTCAAAGTGTACGGCGACCTCAACGGCGACCTGCAATACAAGGGTTCGGTACGCTCCGGCTACACCCGCGTGCCCGGTGCAGGCGACCAGACTGGCGTGACCCGCGCGCCACTGGAGCTGCAAACCCTGCTCAATCCCAAGCTGTGGGGCGCGCTGGTGTTCGATGAAATCCCGGAGTTTTCCTCCACCATGTTCCAGCCGGTGGGCGGCATGGACCGCATTCCCTATGCCTTCTACGAACACCTCAAGGATGCGGTGCGCTTCAACGCTGAAGTCAGTGATATCCAGACGTCCGAACAAGGCAGCCGCATCAGCTACCGCGACCGTATCAGCGGCAAGACCCAGGTCCTGAGCGCCGACTACGCCATTGTCACCGTGCCCTTGCCACTGCTGGCGAAACTGCCGAGCAATTTCACCGCGCCGTTCAAGCAGGCGATCCAGACCGCGCAAAGCGACCAGGCCAACAAGGTGGCCTGGCAGGCGCCGCGCTTCTGGGAGACCGACTTCAACATCTATGGCGGCCTGTCGTACCTCGACCATGAAGTCAAAGGCTTGTGGTACCCCAGCGACCGCCTCAACAGCGCCCAGGGAATTCTGGTGGCGGCCTACAACACCAGCGAATCGGCCCAGGCCTTCAGCCAGAAATCCCTGCCCGAACAGTTCGCCTCTTCACGCCAGGCGGTGGAACTGTTGCATCCCGGCCACAGCGCCAAACTGCAGAAGCCGGTGGCGATCAACTGGTCGAAAGTCAGCTACAGCAAAGGCCCGTGGATCGTTAACGACGAGGTCGGCGAAAGCGCCTACCGCCTGCTCAACGAGCCCCAGGGCCGCACGTACCTGGCCAGCGACGCCCTCGCCCACGGCGGTGTCGGCATCTGGCAGAACAGCGCCGCCGATTCGGCGCGGCGCATCGTCTCGCTGATCGGCCAGCATGCCGAACGCCAGCAACCGGGCGTCGCCGCCTGAAATTGCTCACTCAAGGAATGACCGATGAAAACTCTTTTTGCAGGACTGCTGATGACCGCCACCACCCTCGCCGCCCACGCCGATGAGATCAAGCGCGTGCCGCTGCCCAACTCGAACTTCCCGATCTCACTGGCGGTGTCGGTACCACCGCAGACCGAACTGCTGTTTGTCAGCGGCTTGCTGGCCGACCTGCATGACCCCAAGGCACCGAAAGACTCGTTTGCCGCCTATGGCGACACGGCCATCCAGACCACGTCGATCCTCAATAAACTCAAGGGCGTGCTGCAAAGCCAGGGCCTGGATCTGGGGGATGTGGTGCAGTTGCGGGTGTTCCTGGTGGGCGATCCCGCCAAGGGGGGCAAGCTCGACTTTGCCGGTTTGCAGCAAGGCTACACGCCGTTCTTCGGCAGTGCCGAGCAGCCGAAAAAACCGGCCCGCACCGCGGTGCAAGTCGTCGCCCTGCCATTGCCCGGTGGGCTGGTAGAAATCGAAGCGGTTGCCGCGCGCAAACGCTGACAGGGACATCACTCGAGACCAAGGAGCTCCACTCTCATGCGAACATTCAACTGGCTGACGGCACCTTTGTGGCGAGGGAGCTTGCTCCCGCTGGGGCGCGTAGCGGCCCTGAAGCCTGACTCTGACTGTGGCGTCGATATTGGGGCTGCTACGCAGCCCAGCGGGAGCAAGCTCCCTCGCCACAGCAAGCTCCCTCACCACAGCAAGCTCACTCACCACAGCAAGTCCCCTCACCACAGCAATCTCGCTCACCGCAAGAAGCTACATCGGCACCATCATCTGAAACTCCTGCCGCTCTCGCTGGCGTGCGGCCTGGCGTCCTTCGGCGTCGAATCCGCCGAAGACCGCTCTCCCACCCTCGACACCGTCGTCGTCACCGGCAACCGTGGCGCCGAACAACGTACCGTTACCACCAGCCCCACGCCCATTGATGTGATCAGCGGCGAACAGTTGCGGGCCGTGGGCAAGCCGAGCTTGCTGGAAGCCCTGGGCAAGCTCATCCCCTCGTTCAACCTGCCCGACCGCGCCGGCTGGGATGCCAGCGGCGTGGTGCGCTCGGCCACCTTGCGCGGCTTGACCGCCTCTCATGTGCTGGTGCTGGTCAACGGCAAACGCCGTCACACCAGCGCCACCCTGAACATCAACGGCATCAACAGCGGCGCCGCTCCCAGCGACCTCGACCTGATCCCGGTGGCCGCCATCGACCATGTGGAGGTGCTGCGCGACGGTGCGGCGGCGCAGTACGGTTCGGATGCGATTTCCGGGGTGATCAATATCATCCTCAAGCAGACCACCGGCGGCAGTTCCGACACCACCCTGGGCCAGAACTACGACGGCAAGCGCGGCACCGGCCAGGAGGCCCTGAACTATGGCTTCCAGGTAGGCGAAGCCGGGGTGCTCAACGTGTCCCTCGATACCCGCTACCAGGAGCGCGACAACAAGGCCGGCAGCAACGGCTACAGCAGCCATTACTACCCGCTGGCGGATGGCTCCCCCGACCCGCGTGAAGCCACTTCCAGCCACCACACCTACAAAGGCTACGGCTCGCCCCGCAGCCAACTGGCCGACGTCGCCTACAACCTCGACCTGCCCCTGAACGACGACCTGACGCTGTACTCGTTCTCCACCCTGGCCACCCGGGAGAACAACGACGGCCAGAACTTCCGCCTGCCCAATGGCCGCAACACCATCACCACCGGGCCCAATGGCTACCCCAATGGCTACAGCCCGTACTGGCTGGTCAACGAGACCGACTTTCAATCCGCCTTCGGTGCCAAGGGCAACGACCTCAGCGGCGGTTGGGCCTGGGATTTGAGCAGCACCTACGGGCGCAACTATGCCAAGCAGCGTACCTACGACAACCAGAACCCGTCCCTGGGTGAAAGCACGCCGAACAGGTTCACCTCCGGGATCTATATTGCCGACCAGCTCACCACCAACCTGGACTTGAAAAATACCTACGAGATCGGCCTGGCCAAGCCGCTGGACGTGGCGTTCGGCCTGGAGCACCGGCGCGAAAGCTACGAGACCCGCGCCGGTTCCGAGGCCTCTTATATCGATGGCGGCTACGTGTTCCCGGCGGGCCATCCACGGGCCGGGCAGCGTCCCGATCCGGGGGCCCAGGTCACCAACGGCATCCGCCCCGAAGACGCGCAGAAGGTCAGCCGCAACAGCGTCGCCAGCTATGTCGACCTCGGGTTCTACCCCACCGAGCAGTGGTACGTCGGCGTGGCCGGGCGCTACGAGCATTACAACGAAGGCGTCGGCGGCACCCGCAGCGGCAAGCTCAGCACGCGGTATGCGTTCAACCCGGTGTTTGCCCTGCGCGGCACCGTGAGCAACGGTTTTCGTGCGCCGTCCCTGGCCAACGAGATTTTCACGGCGCGCTCCACCGGGTTCGACACCATCAATGGCGTGTACCAATCGTACAACTACGTGATCCTGCCGGTGGATTCCGCCGGGGCCCAGGCCTTGGGTGCCAAGTCATTGAAACCGGAGCGCTCGACCAACTTCAGCCTCGGGTTTGCCGTTACCCCAAGCGATGATTTGAGCCTCACGGTGGACGGCTACGTGATCAACCTGCGGGACCGCCTGGTACTCAGCGAACGCTTCCAGGGCCCGGGCATTGCCTCCCTGCTGGACAGCATCGGCGTACCGGCCACCGCCGGCGCGCAGTACTTCACCAACGGCGCCAACACCCGCACCTCCGGGGTGGACGTGGTGGGCAACTACCGGCAAAACCTCGACCGCTACGGCTCGGTGAAATGGACCGCGGCGCTGAACTACAACCACACGCAAATCCTCAGCGTCAACGACACCCCGGCGCAGCTCGCCGCCCTGGGAGACTTCCAGTTGATGGGCCGCCAGTCCCGGGCGCTGATTACCAAAACCTCACCCAGCAGCAAGATGATCTTCTCCGCCGACTGGGCGATCCACGACTTCGACGTCAACCTGCGCTTGACCCGCTACGGCACCTACACCGAGGTCAACAGCTCCAGCGACCCGAGCCTGGACCGCACGTATTCGGCCAAATGGATCACCGACCTCGATGTGGCCTATGCAATCACCAAACAGCTGACAGTGGCCGTGGGTGCGCAGAACCTGTTCGACAAATACCCGGATCATATCGGCGTGAAGAACTCTTCGTTCGGCGATAACTGGAGCAGCTATTCGCCGTTCGGGTTTACCGGCGGGTATTACTACAGCCGGGTGCAGTACGCGTTCTGACTCAACAACCGCCGGCCAGGCGCTCACGCAGAAACTCGATCAACGCCTGCACCGGGCGCGAGCTCTGGCGGTGCTGGGGGTACACCGCTGACAGGGTCAGGGAGTCCGGCGTAGTGTCTTCCAGCAGCGTCACCAGCCGGCCGTCCTGCAGGGCTTGGCCGACGATAAAGGTTGGCAGATACGTGATACCCAACCCGGCGATCGCCGCGTCCCGCAGCAGCTCACCGTTGTTGACGCGCATGCGTCCGCTGACGTTGCGTGTGTGGGGTTTGTCATCGACCTTGAAGTGCCATTGCACCTGGCGACCATGGCCGTAAGGCAGGCATGCGTGATCGGCCAGGTCATCGGGACTCTGCGGCGTACCGTGGCGGGCCAGGTAGTCCGGGCTGGCGCAGTAGACGCGCTGCACACTGGCGATGCGCCGGGCGATCAGGGTCGAGTCTTCCAGGGCGCCGATGCGCAACACCAGGTCGTAGCCTTCGCTGATCAGGTCTACCGGGCGGTCGCTGAGGTCGACTTCCACGGTGACGTGGGGGTGGCGTTGCAGGAACAACGGCAACAGGCTGCCCAGGTGCGCCATGGCAAACGACAACGGTGCGCTCAAGCGAATGGTGCCGCGGGGGTCGGTGTTTTGCCCGGCGATGCCCTGCTCCACTTGCTCGACTTCACTGAGCAGGCGCAGGGCGGATTCGTAGTAACTCTGGCCCAGGGGCGTGACGTCCAGGCGGCGGGTGGAGCGGTTGAGCAGGCGTACGCCGAGGCGCTCTTCCAGCTGGATCAGGCGGCGGCTGACAAATTGCTTGGACAGGCCAAGGTGTTCGGCGGCGGCGGTGAAGCTGCCGGATTCCATGACCTGGCAAAACAGGCGCATGTCTTCGAAGGGGTTCATTGTCGCTTCTCGGTGGACGCTGGGCTGTTTTATAGCCGGTCAGTCGCCACACCACAACTGATCGTTCCCACGCTCTGCGTGGGAACGCCGCCTTGGACGCTCCGCGTCCCGTTTGCGCAAGGGCGACGCGGAGCGTCACGGGATGCATTCCCACGCGGAGCGTGGGAACGATCGTCATATCAGAGAGCGGGTTACTTGGCCGTCAGCGCCGAGTAGCTGTTCATCAGGTTACGATAGTTGGGAATGCGCGGCGACAGCAGGTTGGCCAGGCCTTCCATGTCGTTGCGCCAGTCCCCTTGCAGCTCGCAGGCCACCGAGAACCAGTTCACCAGTTGCGCACCAGCGGCCGTCATCCGCGCCCAGGCGGCCTGTTGCACGGTTTCATTGAAGGTGCCCGACGCATCGGTGACCACGAACACTTCAAAGCCTTCCGCCAGGGCCGACAGCGTCGGGAAGGTGACGCAGACAACCGTCACCACACCGGCAATGATCAGTTGCTTGCGCCCGGTGGCTTTCACCGCCTGGACGAAATCCGCGTTGTCCCATGCGTTGATCTGGCCAGGACGCGGGATGTACGGTGCGTCCGGGAACAGTTCTTTCAACTCCTGCACCATCGGGCCGTTAGGGCCGTTTTCGAAGCTGGTGGTGAGGATGGTCGGCAGCTTGAAAAACTTGGCCAGGTCCGCCAGGGCCAGCACGTTGTTCTTGAACTCGTTGGGCGAGAAGTCCTGTACCAGCGAGATCAGGCCGGTCTGGTGATCCACCAGCACAACCACGGCGTCGTCTTTGTTCAGGCGTTTGTAAGTCATGGGAACACTCCTTTGGGGTTAGATTCAGAAGGCAAAACACGAGCAGCCAAACGCGCCCCAGAAACCCTGGAAGTCGCTGACCGGCACGTTCGAAAGACGCGCCCGTTCATGGCTATGGGAATGCACACCACAGGGGCCGCTGCACTGGTGCACCTGGGCCTGTAGCGGTGAAGTCGGGCGCCAGTGGCCCGGCACCTTGACCACCGGCGACCAGTCCGGCAGCACCGGCACGCTGGGGGGCGCGAAATCTTCAAAGTCGCCGGCGCCGTAGACCACCTTGCCGCCGACCACGGTGAGCACCGATTCGATCCACTTGATGGCTTCCTCGTCGACACTGAAGAAGTCCGCCGACAGGGCCGCCACGTCCGCCAATTGGCCGACCTTGATCTGGCCTTTCTTGCCCTGCTCGGAAGAGAACCAGGCGCTGCCGTGGGTGAACAGTTCCAGGGCGGTCAGCCGGGGCAATCCTTCGGCGTGCAGTTCCAGCCCGCCCACGGTGCGGCCGCTGACCATCCAGTACAGCGAGGTCCAGGGGTTGTAGCTCGACACCCGGGTGGCGTCGGTGCCAGCGCCCACCGGCACGCCTTCGGCGAGCATGCGCTTGATCGGTGGCGTGGCCTCGGCGGCCTTGGCACCGTAGCGCTCCACAAAGTACTCGCCCTGGAACGCCATGCGGTCCTGGATCGCGATGCCGCCGCCCAGCGCCCGCACCCGCTCGATGTTCTGCGGGGTGATGGTTTCGGCGTGGTCGAAGAACCACGGCAGGCCGTTGAACGGGATGTCGCGGTTGACCTTCTCGAACACGTCGAGCATCCGCGAGATCGACTCGTTGTAGGTGGCGTGCAGGCGGAACGGCCAGCGCTGTTCTACGAGGTGGCGCACCACCGGTTCCAGCTCCTGCTCCATGGTCAGCGGCAGGTCCGGGCGGGGCTCGAGGAAGTCTTCGAAGTCGGCCGCCGAGAACACCAGCATCTCGCCGGCGCCGTTGTGGCGCAGGTAGTCGTCGCCCTGGTGCAGGGTTACGCTGCCGGTCCAGTTCTTGAAGTCGCTGAGCTCTTCCTTGGGCTTCTGGGTGAACAGGTTGTAGGCGATGCGCACCGTCAGTTGCTGGTCCTTGGCCAACTGCTCGATCACTGCGTAGTCGTCGGGGTAGTTCTGGAAACCGCCGCCGGCGTCGATGGCACTGGTCAGCCCCAGGCGGTTGAGTTCACGCATGAACTGACGGGTGGAATTCACCTGGTATTCCAGGGGCAGTTTCGGGCCCTTGGCCAGGGTCGCGTAGAGAATCATCGCGTTGGGCCGCGCCACCAGCATGCCGGTGGGGTTGCCGTTGTGGTCGCGCACGATCTCGCCGCCGGGCGGGTTCGGTGTGTCCTTGGTGTAGCCGGCCACCCGCAGGGCCGCGCGGTTGAGCAAAGCACGGTCATACAGGTGCAGCACGAACACCGGCGTGTCGGGGGCGGCCTGGTTGAGTTCGTCGAGGGTGGGCATGCGTTTTTCGGCGAACTGGAATTCGTTCCAGCCGCCCACCACCCTCACCCACTGCGGCGTGGGCGTGCGGTCGGCCTGGTCCTTGAGCATGCGCAGGGCATCAGCCAGGGACGGCACGCCCTCCCAGCGCAGTTCGAGGTTGTAGTTCAGGCCGCCACGGATCAGGTGCAGGTGCGAGTCGTTAAGGCCAGGGATGACGGTGCGACCCTTGAGGTCGATGACCTGGGTACCACTGCCGCGCAGGGCCATGGCTTCGCCGTCGGTGCCCACCGCGACAAAGCGTCCCTGGTGGATCGCGACTGCCGTGGCGCGGGGATTTTCACGGTCCACGGTGTGGAACTGGCCATTGAACAGAATCAGATCGGCGTTCATAGGGTTTCCTTTACAGAGGCTTCAAGCCAGGGCGCGAACAGGCGGGTGGCCGCCGGCATCAGCAGGTAGACCACCAGTACGACAATGGTCAGGGTGACCAGAAAGGTGGCGACGATGTAGTTGGACAAGAACGGGTGCAGCCTCAGTACCGGGCCCCAGATGATCGGCACCAGCAAGGTCAGCGGCAGGATCACCAGCAGCGTGACCACCGCCTGTTTCCAGCGCGGCGGCTTGGCAGCGGCATCGGCCAGGGGCGAAAACCAGAACTCGTTGACCGCGCCGACTTCAGTCTGGTCGCCGTCGGCCAGCATCGGTGCCGCTTCGTTGATCAGCGCCAGGCGCTGCGGCGACTCCAGCCAGCGTTCCAGATCATCGGTGGAGCGGTAACGCAGCACGCAGGTGAACAGCGCCAGGCCGCCCTGCTTGCTGCGCACCACGTCAACGCCGAGGTGGCCGGGGCGCTCGCCGGCAATGCGCACGATGCGCCGCAGCCAGGCTTCGTAGTCGGCTTCGTGGCCGGGTTTGATGCGGTGTTTGACCACCAAGGTGACCACCTCGTCCGGGCCGCCTTGCTGCGTGACTGAGTCCATCGTGCCCCTCCCCCTGAATACGTGAGCGATGGCCGCAGTGTGGGGCGTCGCGCAGCGTAAAAATTGGATGTACGTGCTCTGTTAAAGCGTCCGGGACATGTGTTCGCCAATCCGCGATCGCAACCAGCGCTCCGCCGGATCGTTGTCGTGCACCCCGCTCCACACCATCGACAGCTCTGCCGCATCGATGGCGAACGGTGGGTCCTCGGCCCGCAACCCGCTGCCTTGGGTCAACGCGCAGGCGGCATAGTCGGGCACCGTCGCAATCATCTCGCTGCCGGCCAACAGGTCCCGCAACCCACTGAATTGCGGCACCGCCAACACCACCCGCCGCGCCCGGCCAACCCGCGCGAGGTCCAAGTCAATGTTGCCGCTCAAGTCACCGGAAAACGACACCATGGCATGGGGCCGTGAACAGTAGTCGTCGAGGGTCAACGGCTCCGGCCGGTCGTCCCCCCGCAGGACCTTGCACGGAATATCCCGCAGCTTCTTGCGCTTGGCATTGGCTGGCAGCTCGGTGGTGTAGCTGACCCCCACGGAGATCTCGCCACTGGCCAACAACGCCGACATCAGCAAGTAGTTCGCACGCCGCACCACCACGATGATCCCGGGCGCCTCTTCCCGCAGCTGGCTGAGCAACGGCGGGAACAATCCAAACTCGGCGTCATCCGACAGCCCGATGCGAAAGACCGCGCAGCTGGTGGAAGGGTCGAAGTCCTTGGCGCGGCTCACGGCGCCGGAAATGATGTCCATGGCCGGTTGCAACTCCTTGAGGATCGCCACGGCCCGTGGCGTGGGTTCCATGCCGCGACCATTGCGCAACAGCAGCGGGTCATCGAACAGGTCGCGCAACCGGCCCAGGGCCGCACTGACCGCTGGCTGGCCCATGAAGAGTTTTTCGGCAACCCGGGTCAGGTTCTTTTCGAACATCAGGGCCTCGAAAATCACCAGCAGGTTCATGTCGACGCGGCGCAAGTCGTTGCGATTCATAGGGTTTCCCGGGAGGTGAGCACCCCGTCAGCTAACCACGCTCAAGGCCGCTGCAATTGCATTCCTGTGCTGTCTTTTTTGCGCAGGCACCTGGCGAAATTAACAACGATTAACTCGCCAGCCAGACGGTCCGGCACCAAGAATACGGCGGTCTACACTGGATTTTCATCAACAGGACACGCTCCCATCGACCACGGAATCTGTCATGGCCCGACTTGAGCAAATCGCACCTGCACCGCACCCCCGAGCCCCTGCCACCGGCGGCCTGTGCCCCCGCCGCGAACGCATGGTTAAGCAGTTGATCCTGGCCAACCTCGGGGACAGCCTGGAAGTCGCCGAACTGGCACGGGCCTGCGCCCTGTCCCGCAGCCATTTTTCCCGCGCGTTTAAATGCAGTACCGGCCTCTCTCCCCAGGAATGGATTCGCCAGCAACGTATCCAGCGGGCCAAGGAGCTGATCATCCACTCCGCCTTGAGCCTGACCCAAATCAGCCAGGAATGCGGATTTTGCGACCAGGCGCACTTCTGCCACATATTCAGCCGCAGCGAAGGCGTAAACCCGATGACCTGGCGTAACCACCAACTTCGCATGATCGCCGCCTAGTGGTGATTGCACCCCAGCGCAAACCTCTGGAATATGCACCACAGACCTCGTTCCAGAGACCGCGCATGAGCAACCCCAGCGACCAGGCCATGCATTTCGGCCCCTACCGGATCCACCCGCGCCAGCGCGCGGTGCTGGAGGGTGGCCGACCGTTGCGCCTGGGCCGCCGGGCGGTGGATATCCTGCTGATTTTGCTCGAGCACGCCGGCCAGGTGGTGAGCAAGCAGGAGCTGATCGCCCGGGTCTGGCCCCGGACCGTGGTGGAAGACGGCAACCTGCGGGTGCACATGGCGGCCCTGCGCAAGGCCTTGGGCGATGGCCAGGCCGGGCAGCGCTATATCGTCACCGTGGCCCAGCGTGGCTACAGTTTTGTTGCGCCCCTGAGCGTCGAGCCCACGGCGTTGGAAGGCGACAGTACAGGGGCTCATCCAGGGCACAACCTGCCACTGCGGCGCACCCGAATGCTGGGACGCCAGGCCCTGGTCGAAAGCCTGGTGCAGCAGTTGCCTCAACACCGCTTCATCACCCTCACGGGGGCCGGCGGTATCGGCAAGACCACCGTCGCCTTGCGGGTGGCCGAACTGCTGATCGGGCGTTACCGCGACGGCATCCGCCTGCTGGACTTGGCCCCCCTGAACCAACCCTCGATGATCCTGCCCAACCTGGCGGCCCTGTTGGAACTCACGCCACCGAGCCACGAGCCCTTGTGCGGCCTCGCCAGCCTGCTGCGCGAGCGCCAGATGCTGTTGGTGATCGACAACTGCGAGCACCTGCTCGACGATATTGCGCTGATCAGCGAAACCCTGCTGCGCAATGCCCCCCAGCTGCACATCCTGACCACCAGCCGCGAAGCGCTGCGCGCCGAAGGCGAGTTCGTGCAACGCCTGGAGCCTCTGGCGTGCCCGCCGGCCACGGGCGACCGCACCGAAGCGATGGCGTACCCCGCGCTGCAATTGCTGGTGGAACGGGCGTTGTCGCGCTGGGACGGCTTTGAACTGAGTGACGCCGAGCTGCCCCTGGCCATCGACATCTGCCGACGCCTGGACGGCATTCCCCTGGCAATCGAGCTGGTGGCTGCGCAAATCAAACGCTTTGGCCTGCCGGGCTTGCTGGTGCAGATGGAGGATAACTTTCGCCTGTTGACCCGCGGCCGGCGCAGCGCCCTGCCCCGGCACCAGACCCTGCGCGCCACCCTGGAGTGGAGCTTCGATCTGCTGACCGCCAGCGAGCAGGTCTGCCTGCGGCGCCTGGCGGTGTTCCGGGGTGTGTTCACCCTGGAATCGGCGGCAGCAGTGATCGGCGGTGAACACATTGCGCCGACCGAGGTCCTGGGTTCGATCACGCAATTGGTGGCCAAGTCCCTGCTCAACGTTGAGGTAGGCGATGAAGCGGTGACCTATCGACTGCTGGACATCACCCGCACCTATGCCCTGGAGAAACTCAGCGCCGCCGGTGAGCTTGAGGCCAGTCGTGAGCGCCACGCTGCCCGGTGCCTGACGCTGATGAATCAAGCGCAGGCCGACTGGGAACACGTGTCCACCCAGCAGTGGCTCGACCGTTATGCCGCCTGCCGCGAAGACGTGCGTGCCGCCCTCGACTGGGGGTTGAGCCAGGCAGGCGCGCCGCTGCTGGCCATCCGCTTGACGGTCAGCGCGATGCCGCTGTGGCAGGAGCTGTCGCTGCTCACCGAGCACGGTTTGTATGTGGGCAAGGCCCTGGCCCTGCTCCAGCAATCAACCACGCCCTGCGCGCACTTGCACCTGCAACTGCAGTTGGCCCTGGGCAGTTTTTCCTATCACACCCAGGGCGCAACCCCACAGACCATCGAGGCCTTTGAGCGCGCCAGGCAACTGGCTGAAAACAGCCAGGATGTCGCCGGCCAGCTCAGGGCCGTGTCCGGCCACCTGGCGGTCAACCTGTGCAGCGGCAACTACCAGCAAGCCCTGCGTCAAAGCCTGCACTTCGATCACCTGGCCCCCAACGCCCCACCGCTGCTGGGCTTGAGCGCACAGCGCCTGCGGGTACTGGCGCAACATTTTGCCGGCAACCAGGCCCTGGCACGGCACAACGCTGAACAGGTGATGCAGCGCATGGCGCAGAGCGGCCACCGCAATCGGTTTACCCATGGGTTTGGCGTGCAATACGACCAGAGCGTGGCGTCGCTGACGGTGCTGGCGCGCATCCTCTGGCTCCAGGGTTTCCCGGAGCGCGCCTGGCGCACCGCCCGCCAGGCGCTGGAGCTGGCGCTGCAAATCAATCACGGCACCTCGATCTGCTACACCCTGGCCCTCGCGGGTGTCGTCATCGCTCACTACAACGGTGACGACCAAGCGGCAAGATCGATGCTGGAGTTGTTGTCGCAGCAGGCACAGAAGCACTCGGTGCTGCTGTTCGACACCTGGGCCAGGCATTACACCCAGGCACTGGACGGCGTGGTGCACGAAGAGAACGTCGAAGGCCTGGGCCTGATCAAGGACATCGTTGTGACCCTGCACACAAGGGACATGGATGAGGCCTGCTTCGAACGGGCCCGGCGGGGCGATGCGGGGTGGTGCACCGCAGAAATCCTGCGGGTGCGCGCCGAATCCCTGCTGCACCGGGCTGACCCGCCCCCGACGCAGGTGGCTGAAAGCCTGTTGCTGGAAGCGCTGGGGCTGGCTCGTCAGCAGGGCGCCTTGGCCTGGGAACTGCGAAGCGCGCTGTCACTGGCCCGCCTATGGCAACGCGAGGGCCGGCACGCCGCCGCGCGCGACCTGTTGCGAACCGTCCACGGGCGCTTTACCGAAGGGTTTTCCACGCCGGACCTAGTGAGCGTGCGCCGCCTGCTCGACGAACTGCACCACAAAGTGCCGGCCTGAAAACGGCCCAAGATAATGCCCGTAGCCTTGCTGCAACAACCTCACCTGTGCCCCGTCACCCAGGCGGGCCAGCGCATAGGCACGTACGCTATTGAGCAGGCGATAACGCCGGGGGCCGGGACCGGGTTCGACGGTCAGCAGCGAGGTGTCCACCAACCGTGCCAGCAGATAGGGCAAGTCGGCGTGTTCCAGTTCAGTACCGGCAATCAGCGCGCTCAGTCTCGGCAAAGTCACCGCCATCTTGAACAAGCCTAACTGGAGGAACAGCCAGCGCTCCGGCAGGCTCAAGCGATCGTAGGTCCGGTCCAGCGCCGCGTTCATGGATTGATGCCGCCCTACCGCGGTTCGCCGCCCGCGAGTCAGCACCAGCAAGCCGTTCGCCAACTGTAACTGCACGCCCTTGATGCCCAGGGCATCGACCTGGGCCGCTGCCAGCTCCAGGGCCAGTGGGATGCCGTCGAGGCGCCGGCAGATATCCCGCAGGGGGACCAGGCCTTGCCTGCGCAAGTCAAAGCCCTGCTGGCAGGCCTGGGCCCGGCTGACAAAAAGCTGCACCGCGGGATAAGCCAGCGCTTGCTCGACAGAAGCCAATGCCGACAGCGGCGGCACCGCCATCGCAGGCACGCGCTGAACCCATTCGCCGGGCATATGCAACGCTTCGCGGCTGCTCAACAACAGCGTCACCCGGGGCGCCATTTCCCGCAGGGCAGACACCAGGTTGCGACACGCCGCCAGCGCCTGTTCGCACCCATCAAGCACCAACAACAATTGCCGCGACGCCAGTTGCCGGCAAACGCCTTGCAACGTAGCACCCGCTTCAACCTCAATCCCGAGCGCCTTGCCCAATTGACGGAGCACGCCGGATAACTGGCTGATCCCGGCCAGCTGCACCAACCACACGCCGTCGCGATAGCGCGGCAGAACCTGTGCGGCCAGGTACAGCGCCAGGGTGGTTTTGCCGATGCCGGCGCCCCCGGTGAGCGTCATCAGCGTTTGCCCCGGCAATCGCCGGGCAAGGGCGCGCGCCAGCGGCTCCAGGCCGAGCACCGGCACCAGGCGTGCTGGCAGGTTATGTTCAGGTAAGGGCTGTGCAGCTTCTGCCTGCATGGGTGGCGTCGCGACAAAACAATAACCGCGCTGCGGCACGTTGATGATGTAGCACCGCCCGCCCTCGCCATCGGCCAAGGCACGGCGCAGGGCCGCGATGTGCACCCGCAGGTTGTTCTCCTCCACCACGCTGCTGGGCCACACCCGTGCGATCAGGACCGCCTTGCTGACAAACTGCCCCGCCTGCTCCACCAGCACCGCGAGAATGTCCAGCGCACGCCCGCCCAGCGGCAGCGGCCGGCCCTCTGCGCACACCAGGCGCTGCTGGGGGTAGAACGTGAAGGGTCCGAAGCGCACTGAGCATTCCGGTTCAATCGTATGAAGGCTGTTCATGCTCGTCAAAGCGCTGAAACACCCGTTCTTGGGCGCCTGCGCATCCTTTTCCATGGGACTGGCCGCTATCTTGCCAGCTACCGGTGACAGGACAATGCTGGCACGGGGATCCACACGGACATTCAGGTGCGCCGGACGGACATCAGCTGAATTGCTGGCGGTATTGGGTCGGGTTCAAGCCCAGTTTTTCACTGAACAGAGACCGCATATGCCGCACGCTGCCAAACCCCGCGTGAAACGCTACGGTCTTGAGCGGCAGGTCGGTGCTTTCCAGCAAGTGCCGGGCACGATCGATGCGGGCACCTTGCAGGAAGGCCATCGGGGTCATCTGCACTTCCTTGGCGAACACCCGCGCAAAGTGCCGTGTGCTCATACCCGCCAATTGCGCCATGGACTCGATGGTAAAGGCCTGGTCCAGTCGCTCCAGCACCTGGGTCTGCACCCGGGTAATCGCGGTTTCCTGAGGGGCCACCGCTGCGGTCATCGGGCTGAACTGGGCCTGGCCACCCTGGCGTTTCATGACCACCAACAACACTTTGGCCACGTCGACAGCCACCTGCTTGCCGTGGTCCTGGGCCACGATGGACAGCGCCAGGTCGATGCCCGCCGTCACGCCGCCCGAGGTGATGAGCCGGCCGTCCTGCAGGTAGATACGGTCGGTCTCAACGATGGCCTTGGGAAAGGCCTTGATCAGCCGTTCGGTGTAATGCCAGTGGGTGGTCACGTGCTGGCCGTCCAGCAAGCCCGCATACCCCAGCACAAAGGCGCCGGTGCAGATGGAGCCGAATCTTCGGGCGCGGGGCGCAGCGGCCTTGAGCCAGGGCAACAGGGCGGGATGGCATTCGTTGTAGGCGCCAAGGCCACCGGGGACCAACAGCAAGTCATACGCCTCAAGGGCCTCGTCCAGCTGCAAGTCGGGGTGTACCACCACGCCATTGGAGGCTCGCAGTGGCCCGGGCTCGGTACCGATGGTCAGGATCTGATAATGGGCTGGCGGTTCAAGGTAGCGATTGGCAATGGAGAACACCTCCAGCGGCCCGGCCATATCGAGCAGAAGGAAATCAGGAAACAGCGCCATGGCCACGGTTTTCATTGTCAGGAATTGCCCGTTCAGGAGGTGAATCCGAGCATTATGGCACGTCACTAACTGTCAACTAATACAGGACAGTCATTCCGATTTCAGCTTCTTAATCAACCTGCTGATAACCAGTAATCTTCTCCTTACACCGAAGCCCTGCATCTCGCAGCCAAGCTTCCCTTGAGGAGAACACCCCATGCTGACCCTTCGCAAAGCCTCGGAACGCGGCGCCGCCAATCACGGTTGGTTGAAGTCGTTCCACACCTTCTCGTTTGCCAACTACTGGAATCCCAAGGAACAGGGTTTTTCCGACCTGCTGGTGATCAACGATGACCGGGTTGCCGCCGGCAAGGGCTTCGGCCAACACCCGCACCGCGAAATGGAGATTTTTTCCTATGTGCTCGAAGGCGCCCTGGAACACAAGGACACCCTGGGCACCGGTTCGGTGATTCGCCCCGGCGATGTGCAACTGATGAGCGCCGGCAGCGGCGTGGCCCACAGCGAGTTCAACCACAGCCATACCCAGGGCGTGCACTTCCTGCAAATCTGGATCGTGCCGGCGGTGGCGGGCGCCGAACCGCGCTATCAGCAGGAGCACTTCACCGAGGCGCAGAAACGCGGCCGGTTGCAGTTGATCATCTCGCCGGAAGGCACCGACGGCTCCCTCGGCGTGCGCCAGGATGCGCGGGTGTATGCCGGGCTGTTCAACGGCTTTGAAACCGCCAGCCTGCCACTGGCTCCGGAACGCTATGCCTACATCCATGTGGCGCGGGGCAGCGTTGAAGTCAACGGCCAACGCTTGCACGAAGGCGACGGTGCCCGAGTGCGCGACGAGCGGGAAATTCACCTGAGCCATGGCGAGAATGCCGAGGTGCTGGTGTTCGACCTGCGCCCTCAGGAACTGCCTGAAATGCCGTGATAGTCGGCGCGATGGTCCGCGAAAACGGGCCATCGCTGGCGTCGATAGTCACCATCAGCCCAATGAAGTTCTCTAAAAAAATCCACCGCGTAACATCGCATCCATACCAACCAATGACATCCCGGAGCACACCCTCATGAAACGCCAACTCTTGCTTAGCCTCGCTTTCTCGGTACTTGCTGTAAGCGCCTTTACCCAACCTGCCCTCGCTGAAGGCGGCGCGGATCGCCTGATGGACAGCCGTGTGGCTGAGGGTGGTTCTGACCGTTTGCTGGAACGTCGCGTTGCTGAAGGGGGTTCTGATCGCCTGCTGGAACGTCGCGTTGCTGAAGGGGGCTCTGATCGCCTGCTGGAACGTCGCGTCGCTGAAGGTGGTGCTGATCGTCTTCAAGAAAACCGCGTCGCTGAAGGTGGTGCAGACCGTCTTCAAGAAAACCGCGTAGCCGAAGGTGGTGCAGACCGCCTGATGGAAAACCGCGCGTAACCCCTGTCGTTCGCGGTTCACCCCCAGCCGGCCTGATCAGCCGGCTTTTTTTCGCCTGCTATTAACTGATCCTCACAAATGCCACACAAGCTCTCTCGCCATTACTGGAGTTCACGGTCCAGCCACACCACCGCCTTGCCAATCTGCTGCCTTGCCTCAATCCGCGCGTGCACCTGATGCACGTCTTCCAGCGCGTAATGCCCTTCGATATCCACTGTCAGCGAACCTTCAAGCATCGCCGCGAACACCGCATTGGCACGCCGTTGCACGGTCGGGCCGTCGGCCATGTGGTCGTTGAGTCGTGGGCGCGTCAGGAACAGTGAACCGGCTTCCCCCAACTCCATCGGGTCCAGATCAGTGATCGAACCGGAAACGTTGCCGTAATTCACGATCAAACCGCGCGTGCGGCATGCCCTGAAACTCTCGCGCAAGGTGGCCTTGCCCACCGAATCGAACACCACAACCACCCCCTGCCCCTGCGTGGCCTCCAACACCCGCTCGGCAAACCCATCGTATAGCCAGGCGTGATCGGCACCACGCTCAAGGGCAATCGCACACTTTTCGACGCTGCTGCCGGTGGTGAACACCGTGGCACCGAGTCGATGGGCCATTTGCACCAGCAACTGGCCGATACTGCCGGAAGCCGCGTGGATCAAGCAGCGGTTGCCCGCCTGCAACCGCGCGACCTCTTCAATCAGGTAGTGGGCGGTGCAGCCCTGGAACATCGCTGCAGCCGCCTGATCGAAGCCGATCGCATTGGGAATCTGCGCCACTCGCTCGGCAGGTACGCTGGCGTATTCAGCAAACGCGCCCCAGGCAATGCACCACGCCACCCGGTCACCTGGCGCCAGATGGCTAACGCCCTCGCCCACCTCCACCACCACACCGGCCCCTTCCATACCCAGGATGCACGGCAGCCGTACCGGATAGGTGACCGACGTGGCGTACTTGCCCTGGCGAGTGTGCACATCCATAAAACTGATCCCGGCGCAGGCCACCTTGATCAATACGTGGCCGGGTGTCACTGGGGGTTTGGGCACATCAAGGCGCAGTTGAACGGCCTCCGGGCCGCCATAGGTTTCAAGGGTGAGGGCTTTCATCGCGGGACAACTCCGTTTGCGGTGGGAATGCGCCATGGTAAAAGGCGCTACTCTGTACGAAAATTCCCCAACACCTCCCACCCTCCGTGCGGAAATAACCCGATGTTCGATTGGCAGGACCTGTATTTCTTCACCGTACTGGCGCGCACCCAGTCGCTGTCGGCGGCCGCCCGCGAGCTGCAGGTGGAACACGCCACCGTTGGCCGGCGCGTCGATGCCCTGGAAAAAGCCCTCGGCGTAAAGTTGGTGGATCGCCTGCCCCGCAGCCGACCGCTCACCGAGGAAGGGCTGGCATTGGCGAAGCTGGCGGCAGGCATGGCCGAGATGGCCACCGAAGTGATGCGCCTGCCCCGCGTGGCCTCCATCGAGGTGGCCGGTACCGTGCGGGTCAGTTGCCCGCCGTCGATTGCCATCCACTGCATCGCGCCCCATGTCGCACGCTTCAGGACGCAGTATCCCAAGCTGAATATCGTGTTGATGTCCTCGACAACACTCGCCGCCCTCGACAAAGGCGAAGCCGACATTGCCCTGCGCACGGTGCGTCCCGATGAGGAAGCGCTGGTACGCAGAAAGGTCGGCGCCGTGCGCTTCGGCCTCTATGCCACGCCCCAGCTCAAACAACTGCCTGCCGAGCAGTGGACATTCATTGCCTATGACGCCACCCGCGACCACCTGCCCCAACAGGCGTGGATGCACCAGGTGCGCGGCAACCGCACGATTGCCTTCGCCGCCAGCGACCTGATCACCCAGCAAATGGCCGCCCGCGCCCAGGTGGGTGCAGTGGTGTTGCCCACGCTGGTGGGGGATCACGACGGGGCATTGGTGCGGTTGGCAACGAACACCGAAGGCCCGGTTCGCGATATCTGGCTGACGGTTTACCCGGACATGCGCCGCTCGCCTTCGGTGAAGGTGGTGATGGAGTTTTTGGTGAGTTGCATTGAAGGCGAGCCGCAGTTGCGGCGGTGAGGCCGATTACTGCGCGGCGTACTGTTCGTCGCTGACCTGCTCCATCCAGTCCACCACCTTGCCGTCGAGCATTTCGTTGATCGCGATATGGGTCATGGCGGTGTTCGCCGTCGCGCCATGCCAATGCTTGACCCCGGGTGCGATCCATACCGTGTCGCCGGGGCGAATGGCCCGCACGGGCTGTCCCCATTCCTGAACCTGGCCCAGGCCTGCGGTCACGATCAACGTCTGGCCCAGCGGGTGGGTGTGCCACGCGGTACGCGCGCCCGGTTCAAAGGTGACGAAGGCCCCGGTGACGCGTGCCGCGTCGGTGCCCTTGAAGGGTGAATCGACGCGTACCGTGCCGGTGAAATAATCCGCCGGGCCTTTTGCAGAGGGCTGGGAACCGTTGGGCGTGATGGTCAGCATGGGCGTCTCCTGTGCGGGTGAATCGAGTGCCATTAATGACAATGAAAGCGCGGTGGCGGCGAGGCTGGTGTTCATAGGCCGGTCATCCTTTCCAGGGCTTCGGGATAGCGGTCGCCATGCACGGCGATGTTGGCAGCGGCGACGTCCAGTTCACTGAGCTCCGTCGCGCTGAGCTGCACTTCGATCGCCCCCAGGTTTTCCGTCAGGCGCGAGGTTTTGGTGGTGCCTGGAATCGGTACGATCCAGGGCTTCTGGGCCAGCAACCAGGCCAGTGCAATCTGCGAGGGCGTGGCGTTTTTTCGCTGGGCAACCTGGCGCAGCAACTCCACCAGGGCCTGGTTGGCCTGCAAAGCGTCAGGCGTGAACCTGGGCAAACTGCTCCGAAAATCCGAGCTGTCAAAGGTGCTCTGACTGTCGAACTTGCCGGTCAGGAAGCCTTTGCCCAACGGGCTATAGGGCACCAGGCCAATGCCCAGCTCCTCCAGCAGCGGCAGCACCTCGGCCTCCGGCTTGCGCCACCACAGGGAGTACTCACTTTGCAGAGCGGTCACCGGCTGAACGGCATGGGCGCGGCGGATGGTCGAGGCGCCGGCTTCCGACAAGCCGAAGTGCTTGACCTTGCCCTCCTGAATCAAATCCTTCACGGCACCGGCCACCTCTTCGATCGGCACATTCGGATCAACCCGGTGCTGATAAAACAGGTCGATAAAATCGGTCTTCAGGCGTTTCAGAGAGGCTTCAGCTACCTGGCGGATATGTTCGGGGCGGCTGTCGAGACCGGACCATTTGCCATTGCCGGACGGGTCCGGGGCAAATCCGAACTTGGTGGCGATCACCACCTGCTCACGCAGCGGTGACAGGGCTTCGCCCAGCAGTTCTTCATTGATGAACGGGCCATAGACTTCGGCGGTATCGAAGAAGGTCACGCCTTGTTCAACCGCATTGCGCAGCAAGGCAATCATCTGCTGTTTGTCGGCCGCAGGGCCGTAGCCAAAGCTCATGCCCATGCAACCGAGCCCCAGGGCCGAGACTTCAAGTTGGCTGTTACCGAGTGTGCGTCTGCGCATGGTCATTCTCCGGGTAAGGGGACTGAATCCAATCTAACAGTTACGAATTGTGATAATTAGCCGCTAGAATCTGAAAATACTTATGAGGATGACTCACCAATGCTCAGGGAAAACGCCAATGACCTGCTCGCCTTTCTGGCGGTAGCCCGTGAGCGCAGCTTTACCAAGGCAGCGGCCAAACTCGGGGTTTCCCAATCGGCGCTGAGCCATACCATCCGCGCCCTGGGGCTGCGCCTGCTGACCCGCACCACCCGCAGCGTGTCACCCACCGAAGCGGGGCAGCACTTGATCGATACGGTCGGGCCGCACTTCGATGAAATCCAGGTGGGGCTTGAAGGCCTGAGTAATTTGCGCGACCGGCCGTCCGGCACCATTCGCATCAACGCCATGGACCACGCGCTGGAATTCATCCTGTGGCCGGTGTTGAAACCGTTCCTGGCGCAGTACCCGGACATCGCCGTGGAGGTATGTTGCGACTATGGCTTTGTCGACATCGCCGCCCATGGTTTCGACGCCGGTGTACGGCTTGGGGAAGACGTGGCCCAGGGCATGATCGCCACGCGCATCAGCCCCGACATGCGCATGCTGGTGGTGGGCTCACCGGCCTACTTCGCCCAGCGCCCGATCCCCCGCACGCCCCGGGACTTGACCGATCACGCCTGCAACAACTTGCGCCTGCCCACCAATGGCGGTCTGTATGTGTGGGAATTCAAGAAAGGCGACGAAAGCCTGAATGTGCGGGTGTCTGGCCAGGTGACCTTCAATGGCGTGTACCCATTGCTCAAGGCAGCGGTCGACGGCTTGGGCTTGAGTTACGTGCCTGCCGACTTGGTGGCGCCTTATCTGGCGGACGGGCGACTGGTGCAGGTACTGGATGACTGGTGTGCGCCGTTTGCCGGCTTTCACCTGTACTACCCCAACCGCCGCCAGACCTCGCCCGCGTTTGCGCTGTTGGTGGACGCGCTGCGTTATCGCGGCTGAAGGAAATCCGTCAGGGCCGCGCCCAACCCATCGAACACCACGGCGATGCGCGGGACCTTGCGCGCGACCACGGTGGATTCGACCGGACGACGGATGCGCAGGCGTTGAGCATTGCTCTGTAAGACATGACTCACACAAACCCTGTGGCGAGGGAGCTTGCTCCCGCTGGGTTGCGCAGCAACCCCGAAAGCATTGACCGGCTCACCCTGAAGGACCGCAGTGGTCTACCAGGGGGTGCTTCGCACCCCAACGGGAGCAAGCTCCCTCACCACATTGGGCTCTGCGTCGGCTTTGAGGATCAGCACTTCTCCATTGCGCAACTGCCAGTCGAGAAAGTCTGAAAAATCATTGCGAACCAAGGCGCGAATCACTTTGGCCACCACCCCATGGGCAACCAAGCTACAACTGCATATTGTGTCCTTCATCCTGACGCTGAAAGGCCGCGAACGGCGCATCCGATAAAGCCCTAAGCTAAGACCGAAAAATTATTTATCGAATAATTTTTAGAACAATAAGCTGACCTTAATCCATTAAGAGTCGAGCACGCCATGCCCCTGTTTTCGCTCCATCGCCTTTTCATCACTGGCCTGGCCACGCTGGGCCTCTGCACCGCCCTGAGTGCACACGCCCAGGAAACCGTGCGCATCGGTTACCAGAAATCCTCGACCCTGATCACCTTGCTGAAAACCCAGGGCACCCTGGAAAAAGCCCTCAAGACCGACGGTATCGACGTGACCTGGCACGAGTTCCCCAGCGGCCTGCCGCTGCTGGAAGCGCTCAACGTCGGTAACGTGGATATCAGCGCTGACGTGGCCGACACCGTGCCGATCTTTGCCCAGGCCGCCCAGGCCAAGCTCACCTACTTCGCCCAGGAAGCGCCCTCGCCCCAAGCCCAGGCGATCGTGGTGCGCAAGGACTCGCCGATCCAGCAACTGGCGGACTTGAAAGGCAAGAAAATCGCCGTGACCAAGGCCGCCGGCACTCACTATTTATTGATCGCTGCCCTGAACAAGGCGGGGCTGGCCTTCTCCGATATCGAGCCGGCGTACCTGACGCCCGCCGATGGTCGCGCTGCGTTTGAAAACCACAAGGTTGATGCCTGGGTCACGTGGGAACCGTTCCTCACCAGCGTGCAGCGCCAACTGCCCACCCGCACCCTTGCGGACGGCACCGAGCTGGCCAGTTACAAGCGCTATTACCTGACGGGTACGCCCTATGCCAAGGCGCATCCCGAAGTGCTGAAGCTGGTTTACGAGCAGTTGCACCAGGCTGGCGAGTGGGTGAAGAGTCACCCGCGGGATGCCGCGAAAGTGCTGGGGCCTTTGTGGGGCAACCTGGATGTGGAGACTGTCGAGGCGGCCAATGCTCATCGTAGTTATGAGGTGCAGCCGGTGACGCTGGATCAGTTAGGTGAACAGCAGAAGATTGCGGATGCGTTCTTCAAGGCGGGGTTGTTACCCAAGGCGGTGGATGCGCAGGATGTGCAGGTGTGGAAACCCTGAGGCAGTCAACTGTGGGAGCCGGGCTTGCCCGCGGTGATGCCATCGCAGCCTCGCCAAGGCTCGACAGCTCCCACAGTTGATGTTCAGGGCTTGGACTATCGGGGAGTGTCAGCTTTTACGCGTCGCGTCATCCAGCGCAAGGATGGTATGAGCATTGGTCACCGTGGTCGCCAGGGTATTGATCACTCCCGAGCGCAACGCCCCCAGCGTCGCCGCCGCCTTGGTATTTTCACTCGCAATCGCCACCACGTCCGGAATGCGGAACAGCTCCTGCACCGTCAACCCGATCACCCGCCCTTGAATCGCATTGACCGCCGGCTGGCCATGAATGTCGATGAAGTCATAGCCCATCATGTCGCCCACCGTACCGGACAACCGCGCCTGGGCGATTTCCTGGGGTGAGAACCAACCCATGCGCACCATGTTGCTGTTTTCACTCATGTCGCCGATGCCGATCAACGCCATGTCGGCACGGCGGGCACGGTCAAGGGTGGAACGCACCGTATCGTTGCTGATCAACACCCCCCGCAGTTCCGGGTTGGCCACCAGGGCCGGGGCGTACAAGCTTTCACTCTCGCCGCCAAAGCGCAGGGCCAGGCGCCGGCAGATGTGGTCAGGGTTCATGTATTCGCCCGCCTTGAGCGAACCGCCAATGGCGCACACAAACGTGCAGTTGCGGGTCACCGGCAGGAACACATTATCAGCCACCGCACCGACGTTACGGCCCATGCCGACCGCGACGATCATGCCGTCGCTCAGGGTTTTGTTCAGGTAGTTGGCCACCAGGCTGGCAACCGCCGAGCGCTGGGTGTCGGGATCGCTGTGGTCGACTGCGATCAAGGCGCGATCCAGCTGGAAACGATCCACCAGCGCCTGTTCCAGTTCGTTGTTCATCGCCGGATGCTGCAACACCCGCACCTCGACGATGCCTTCATCCCGTGCGCGTTTGAGCAGGCGGCTGACTTTTGCCCGGGACAGGTCGAAGCGCTTGGCGATGGCTTCCTGAGTGACGTTCTCAAGGTAATAGAGCATCGCCACTTCGGTCATCAGGTCGATGTCGCTGGCGATGCGCTGGGTACTGTCACTCATGGGCACGGGCTTCCGTTTCGGTGTCAAAGGCGCATTCTCCCGACTCTTGCCCCGTTCCGTCCACTACTGATGCCCGTCACGCTCGATCGCGTTGATGCGGTCGACCTTGGCCCCGGAACGCGCAGCTTCGAACTCCGACTCCAGGAACGACTTGACGATGCTCTTGGCCAGTTCCGCGCCGATCACCCGTGCACCGATGGAC
Source organism: Pseudomonas sp. PAMC 26793 (assembly GCF_000313235.1). NCBI lineage: Bacteria > Pseudomonadati > Pseudomonadota > Gammaproteobacteria > Pseudomonadales > Pseudomonadaceae > Pseudomonas > Pseudomonas sp. PAMC 26793. The sequence continues at coordinate 46,903 of NZ_AMXG01000044.1, read as the reverse complement.
AGGATCTGCGCATCGTTGCTCTTGCGCGCCCGCTCCGCCGAATAGGTGTCGTGGGCCTGGGCTGCACGAATCCCCAGGACTTTGTTGGCCGAGATGGCCATGCCGATGCCGGTGCCGCACACCAGTACCCCCAGCCGCTGTTCACCGGCATTGATCGCCGTGGCCACCGCCAGGGCGATGTCCGGGTAGAGCACGGGCGCCGTGGAGTGGGTGCCGAAGTCGGTCACCGGGTAACCCAGCGCCTCGATATGGCGCTTCAACAGTTCTTTAAGCTCATAACCCGCTTCATCGCATCCGATAGCCACCGGGAAAGGTGTGTTCATGGCGTTTGGCTCCGCTGCCGTTTTGGGTACTTTCGAATGATCATATGATCACTCATTGAAATTTCGCTCAGCCATTTCTCGGATATTCGAAGCGCCCTGTCAAGCAAGATTTAGCTGACCTTGCAGTCAAAGCCCTCTAAACCGGTACGCTTTGCGCAAATCCACCCATTTACAACTTTTCAGTGAAAGAGATTGACTGATCAGAATTTCATTTGATACACATATGATCACAGCGAAACATGACTGTGCGACCTAATAAGAATTCACAGCACGAGGACACGCCGATGGCCACGCCATTACTGCTCCAGGCTGAACACGTCGCCAAGGCTTACGCCGGGATCCCTGCCCTGCGTGAGGGGCGCCTCTCTCTGCGTGCCGGCAGCGTCCACGCCCTGTGCGGCGGCAATGGCGCAGGCAAGTCGACTTTCCTGAGCATCCTGATGGGCATCACCCAACGTGACACCGGGACCATCCTGCTCAATGGCTCACCCGTTCAGTTCAACCGCCCCAGCGAAGCATTGGCGGCGGGGATCGCGATGATCACCCAGGAACTGGAACCCATCCCCTACATGACCGTCGCCGAAAACATCTGGCTGGGCCGCGAACCGCGCCGCGCCGGCTGCATCGTCGACAGCAAGGAGCTCAACCGGCGCACTCGCGAGCTGCTGGAAGGCCTGGAGTTCGACGTCGACGCCACCAGCCCCATGCACCGTCTGAGCGTGGCGCAGATCCAGTTGGTGGAGATCGCCAAGGCATTCAGCCACGACTGCCAGGTGATGATCATGGACGAGCCCACCTCGGCCATCGGCGAGCGTGAGGCCGAAACCCTGTTCAAGGCGATCCGCCGCCTCACCGCCCGTGGTGCGGGCATCATCTATGTGTCGCACCGCCTCAGCGAACTGGCGCAGATTGCCGACGACTACAGCATCTTTCGTGACGGCGCTTTCGTTGAGACCGGGCGCATGGCGGATATCGACCGCGCCCACCTGGTACGCGGCATCGTGGGCCAGGAACTCACCCGCATTGACCACAAGGTCGGCCGCGAATGCGCCGCCGAATGCTGCCTGGACGTCGATAGCCTGAGCCGCGCCGGCGAGTTCCAGGACATCAGCCTGCAACTGCGCCAAGGTGAAATTCTGGGTATCTACGGGCTGATGGGCTCGGGCCGCAGTGAATTCCTCAACTGCATCTACGGCCTGACCACCCCGGACTCCGGCAGCGTGACCCTGCAAGGCAAACCAATGCCCATCGGCCTGCCCAAGGCAACGATCCAGGCCGGCATGTCACTGGTCACCGAAGACCGCAAAGACAGCGGCCTGGTGCTCAGCGGCAGCATCCTCTCGAACATCGCGTTGTCGGCCTACAAGCAGCTGTCGAGCTGGTCACTGATCAACGCGCGCAAGGAAAACCAGCTGGCCCAGGACATGGTCAAGCGCCTGCAGATCAAGACCACCTCCCTGGACCTGCCGGTGGAATCCATGAGCGGCGGCAACCAGCAAAAAGTGGTGCTCGCCAAATGCCTGTCGACCCAGCCGATCTGCCTGCTGTGCGACGAGCCGACCCGGGGCATCGACGAAGGTGCCAAGCAGGAGATCTATCACCTGCTGGACCAGTTCGTGCGCGCCGGTGGTGCGGCAATTGTGGTGTCGTCCGAAGCCCCTGAATTGCTGCACCTGAGTGACCGTATTGCCGTGTTCAAAGGCGGAAGGCTGGTGACCATCAGCAGCGATACCGCCCTTTCCCAGGAAGCCTTGTTGAGTCTTGCCTCATGAATGCCAAATCACTTTCTACACCTGCAGCCGCCCCCGTCACCACCGCACCCCGCAGCCGCCTGCGCTTGTCCCTCGACCGCTTCGGCCTGCCGCTGGTGTTTATCCTGCTGTGCCTGGTGATGGCCTTCGCCAGCGAATACTTCATGACCTGGCGCAACTGGATGGACATCCTGCGCCAGACCTCGATCAACGGAATTCTCGCCGTGGGCATGACCTACGTGATCCTGACCAAGGGCATCGACCTGTCAGTGGGCTCGATCCTGGCGTTTGCCGGGTTGTGCAGTGCCATGGTGGCGACCCAAGGGTATGGCGTGCTGGCGGCGGTCAGCGCCGGGATGTTCGCCGGGGCGATGCTCGGGGTGGTGAACGGCTTTATGGTCGCCAACCTGTCGATCCCACCCTTTGTCGCGACCTTGGGCATGTTGAGCATTGCCCGGGGCATGACCTTCATCCTCAACGACGGCAGCCCGATCACCGACCTGCCCGACGCGTACCTGGCGCTGGGTATCGGCAAAATCGGTCCGATTGGCGTGCCCATCGTGATCTTCGCCGTGGTCGCGCTGATCTTCTGGATGGTGCTGCGCTACACCACCTACGGCCGGTATGTGTACGCGGTGGGCGGCAATGAGAAGAGCGCGCGCACCTCCGGGATCGGCGTGCGCAAGGTGATGTTTTCGGTGTACGTGGTCTCGGGGTTGCTCGCCGGGTTGGCCGGTGTGGTGCTGTCGGCGCGCACCACCTCCGCCCTGCCCCAGGCGGGTACTTCTTATGAACTGGACGCGATTGCCGCGGTGGTGATCGGCGGCACCAGCCTGTCGGGCGGCACCGGCACGATTGTCGGCACGCTGTTTGGTGCACTGCTGATCGGTGTGATCAACAACGGCCTGAACCTGCTCGGCGTGTCCTCCTATTACCAGCAGGTCGCCAAGGGCCTGATCATCGTGTTCGCAGTATTGATTGATGTGTGGCGCAAGAAAAAACGCTAGTCGCTTTTCCTCGAAACCGAACTGAACGACCTACAACAATAAGCGGAGTTCTCATCATGAAAGTTGGTATTTCCCTCGCCGCCGTCGCGGCACTCTCCCTGCTCGCCAGCAGCATTGCCCTGGCGGCCGATGGCAAGACCTACAAGATCGGCGCCGCGGTATACGGCCTCAAGGGCCAGTTCATGCAGAACTGGGTACGCGAGTTGAAGGAACACCCGGCCGTCAAGGACGGCACCGTGCAACTGACCGTGTTCGACGGCAACTACGACGCCCTGACCCAGAACAACCAGATTGAAAACATGGTGACCCAGCACTACGACGCGATCCTGTTTGTACCGATCGACACCAAGGCCGGCGTCGGCACCGTGAAGGCCGCCATGAGCAATGACGTGGTGGTGATCGCCTCCAACACCAAGGTGGCCGACGCCAACGTACCTTATGTCGGCAACGACGACGTGGAAGGCGGCCGGCTCCAGGCCCAGGCCATGGTCGACAAGCTCAAGGGCAAGGGCAACGTCGTGATCATCCAGGGCCCGATTGGCCAATCGGCACAGATCGACCGGGAAAAGGGTGAGATGGAAGTGCTGGGCAAGCACCCGGACATCAAGATCATCGAGAAGAAAACCGCCAACTGGGACCGCGCCCAGGCCCTGGCCCTGACTGAAGACTGGCTGAACGCCCACCCCAAAGGCATCAACGGGGTGATCGCGCAAAACGATGACATGGCCCTCGGTGCGGTGCAGGCATTGAAGTCCCATGGGCTGTCGTCCAAGGATGTGCCGGTGACGTCCATCGACGGCATGCCAGATGCGATACAGGCGGCGAAGAAAGATGAAGTGACCACCTTCCTGCAAGACGCCCAGGCGCAATCCCAAGGCGCGCTGGATGTGGCGCTGCGGGCGCTGGCCGGCAAGGACTACAAGCCGCAGTCGGTGATCTGGGAACGCTATGGCAAGGATGTGAAATGGGGTGACGGCACCGCCAAGAACTACATCCTGCCGTGGGTGCCAGTGACCAATGCGAATGCGGATGCGCTGTACCAGCAGGTGAGCGGCACGAAGTAAGTTTTGACTTGAAACCCGGTCAAGTGTGGGAGCGGGCTTGCTCGCGAAAGCGGTGGATCATTCAACAGATGTGCCACCTGATACACCGCTTTCGCGAGCAAGCCCGCTCCCACATTGGATCTCCACCGATCTGAAAAATGGAGTCATGTTCATGTCTGGATTCTGGAATCAAGCCTTCGACCTCACCGGCCGTTGCGCCGTGATCACCGGCGGGGCCGCCGGGATCGGTCTGGCTTGTGCCAGCCTGCTAGTGGAACGCGGCGCACGAGTGGCCCTGCTCGACCGCGACCCGGCCGTGGTCGAAGTCGCCGCCAGCCTCGGCGCCGGGAATATCGGCATCGCCGTGGACCTGCGCCAACTCGACCAGGTGCACAGCACCGTCGACTACGTATTCGATCACTTCAAACGCCTGGATTACCTGGTCAACAGCGCCGGGGTCGCCCTGCTGGACAACGCCCTGGACGTCAGCGAAAACGCCTGGGACACCACCCTCGACATCAACCTCAAGGCCAGCTTTTTCGTCGCCCAGGCCTGCGCCAAACACATGCTTGCCCAGGGTAGCGGGCGCATCGTCAACCTCGCTTCCCAAGCGGCGGTAATAGGCCTGGACCGTCACGTCGCGTACTGCGCCAGCAAGGCCGCCGTGGTCGGCATGACCAAGGTGCTGGCCATGGAATGGGCGCCCCACATCAACGTCAACGCCATTTCCCCGACCATCGTCGAAACCGCCCTGGGCAAAAAGGCCTGGGCCGGCGAGCTGGGGGAACGGGCCAAATTGCAGATCCCGGCGGGCCGCTTTGCCCAGCCGGAAGAAATCGCCGGGCTGACGTTGTACCTGCTCAGCGACGCCGCGCAGATGATCACCGGCGAGAACGTGGTGATCGACGGCGGCTACAGCATCCAGTAATTGATCTTTTGTCGTGAGGTTTATCGTCATGTCTACCGTTACCGAACGCACGCCCGAGCAACTGTCACCCGTCATTCCGAAAACCATGCAGGCCGTGGTCTGCCATGGCCCCGAAGACTATCGCCTGGAGACCGTCGATGTACCGACGCCCGGGCCCAACGAGATCCTGACCAAGGTCGAGCTGTGCGGCATCTGCATGGGCGACATCAAGACTTATCGCGGTGCTCCATCGTTCTGGGGCGATGCTGAGCAGCCGCGTTACGTGAAGCCGCCGATGATTCCCGGCCACGAATTCGTGTGCCGCGTGGTCGCCCTCGGCCCAGGCGCAGAAAAGCGTGGAGTGAAGGTCGGCGACCGGGTGATTTCCGAGCAGATCGTGCCGTGCTGGGGCTGCCGCTTCTGCAACCACGGCCAGTACTGGATGTGCCAGAAACACGACTTGTACGGTTTCCAGAACAACGTCCAGGGCGCCATGGCCCAGTACATGATCTTCACCAAGGAAGGCATCATCCACAAAGTGCCGGACTCGATTGCCCCGGACGAAGCCATCCTGATCGAACCGCTGGCCTGCTCGCTGCACGCAGCGGAACGGGCGAATGTGGATTTCGACGACATTGTGGTAGTGGCCGGCGCCGGGACATTGGGCCTGGGAATCATCGGCGCGGTGCGCATGCGCAACCCGAAAAAACTCATCGTGCTCGACATGAAACCCGAGCGCGCCGCCCTCGCCCTGCGCATGGGTGCGGACGAAGTGTGGAACCCGGCTGAAGTCGACGTGATGGCGAAGATTCGCGAGATCACCGACGGCTACGGTTGCGACATTTACATTGAAGCCACCGGGCACCACAAGGCGGTGAACCAGGGCCTGGCGATGCTGCGCAAACTGGGACGTTTTGTGGAGTTCAGCGTGTTCAACGACGAGGCCACGGTGGACTGGTCGATCATCGGCGACCGCAAGGAACTGGACGTGCTGGGCTCCCACCTGGGTCCGTACATGTACCCGCGCGCCATCGACTTTATCGGCAACCGCAAGATCGACATGCGCGACGTGGTGACCCACAAATTTGCCTTGGCAGACTTCAAGGAAGCATTTGCGGTGATGGAGCGCGGGGACAAGTCGCTTAAAGTCGTATTGGAACCCTGATTGGCTTAATAACCACAGAACCCTGTGGGAGCCGGGCTTTGGCTTTTTGTGGGAGCTGGCTTGCCTGCGATGCAAACGCCTCGGTCTATCAGTGACACCGAGCCGATGCAATCGCAGGCAAGCCAGCTCCCACACAAGCCCGGCTCCCACACCAAGAATAAGAACACAGGAAACCGCGTTATGAATCGAGTGATAAACGATCCGGACCAAGTGGTCGAGGACATGCTGCGGGGCATTTTGGTCGCGCACCCCGAGCTGCGCCAATACGAAACCAATCCCCGGGTGATCGGCAAGGCCAAGGCGTCGCCACAGGGCCGCGTGGGCATCGTGACCGGCGGCGGTTCCGGCCATGAACCGGCCTTCCTCGGCTATGTCGGCCCCGGCCTGGTAGACGCCGTGGCCGTCGGCGAAATCTTCTCCTCGCCCACCGCCAAAAGCTTCTTCGACGCCTTCCGCGCCGCCGACCAGGGTGCCGGTGTGGCATGCCTGTACGGCAACTACGCCGGCGACAACATGAACGTGAAGCTGGCAATGAAAATGGCCGCCAGCAAGGACATGCAGATTCGCACCGTGGTCGCCAACGACGACGTGGCCTCGGCGCCCAAGGCCGACATCGCCAAGCGTCGCGGGGTGGCGGGCGAAATCTTCATGTGGAAGGTCGGCGGTGCGGCCGCTGCCCAGGATTACGATCTGGACGGGGTGATTCGCGTCGCCCAGAAGGCCGTCGACAATTGCCGATCCATCGGCATCGGCCTCACGCCCTGCACCATCGCGGCGGTGGGCAAGCCGAACTTCCAGATTCCTGACGGGCAGATGGAATTGGGCATCGGCCACCACGGCGAGCCGGGCATCGAAGTGATCGCCATCGAATCCGCCGAAGCCATGGCCGCCCGCATGCTCGCGCCGATCCTCGCCGACCGCGACTTCAGCCAGGATGACAGCGTGGTGGTGCTGGTGTCGGGCCTGGGAGCGACGCCGGTGATGGAGCTGTACATTTTCTACGCCGAGGTTGAACGTCAACTGCAGGCCAAGGGTTTGAAGATTCACCGCTGCTACGTGGGCAACTACTTCACCTCCCTGGAAATGATGGGCGTGACCCTGACCCTGCTGGGCCTGGACGCCGAGCTGAAAACCCTGATCGACCAACCCTGCCGTTCCATCGGCATGACCCAGGCGGACTAAACCATGAGCCAGCATTTCTCCACCCACGACGGCAGCGCCATCGTCGCCGACCTGGTGAGCGTGATCGTTGCCAACCGCGAATACCTGAGCGAAGTCGACGGCGCCATTGGCGATGGCGACCACGGCATCAACATGGCCAAGGGGTTCGCCCATTGCGGGCGCACCATTGAAGGCCGTCAGTTGACCCTGGCCGAAGCGTTGGATGAGTTGACCCTGAGCCTGATGGAAGGCATCGGCGGCTCCATGGGGCCGCTGTATGGCAGCCTGTTTATCGGCATGGCGGATGAGGTGCGTGGCAGAGAAGAGATTGACGCGGCGACCTTTGCCCACTTGCTGCGGGGCGGGTTGACGTCGTTGCAGGACATCACCGACGCCGGCGTGGGTGACAAGTGTTTGATGGACACCTTGATTCCGGCGGTGGAAGCGTTTGAACAGGCCCATGGGTCGGGGGCGTCATTCAGTGAGGCGCTGGACGCGATGAAAAGTGCGGCGTCACAGGGGCGGGATTCCACCAAGGATCTGGTGGCAAAGATAGGTCGCGCCAGCCGCCTGGGCGAACGCTCGCTGGGTGTGCTGGATGCTGGAGCGGTGTCATGCTGCTTGATACTGACGCGATTGGCGGATTCGGTTCAACCGCGGTTGGTGTAGCGCCTGGTCAGGCCTCATCGCAGGCAAGCCAGCTCCCACAGTTGACCGAGTTGCCCGGGCGTACACGGTCAGCTGTGGGAGCTGGCTTGCCTGCGATGGCCGCGACCCGGCTTAACTTTTATCACCAAAACCAGCCGCACTCAGTTTGACTTGCTCGATGTACCGCGCCACCGCCGGCGACTTTTCAAAGCGCCGGTGAATCAGCGACAACCACGACGAGGCCTCACTGCCTTCGATGCTGCGGTACACGACATTCGGCAAACCCACATGCCCTACCACCGACGCCGGCACCACCGCCACGCCCTGCCCCAGTGACACCAGCGCAATCACCGCCACCAACCCGCCCGGTTGCGGCCCCAGGCGCGGCGCATAACCACCCTGCGCGGCCACCTGCAGCGTGCCGCTGATTTGCTCAGGCAAGATAAAGGTCTCGTTTTGCAGATGCTCGCAACTGATCGCCTTTAATCCCAGCAGCCAGGAATCCTGGGGCAACGCCAGCACAAACCCTTCGCTATTCAAGCGCACCGCCTCCACGCCCTCGGGCAATGTCATCGGCGAACGGATATAGCCAATATCGAAGCGCCCATCCGCGACCAGCCCCGGCAACGTCGCCATCGGGCTTTCGCGCACGCTCATGCTCACGTCGGGGAAGTCCCCACAGAACGACTGCACCTGGCGCTGTAACAGGCCTGAATAGACCGCCGACGCAACGTACCCCAACTCTATGTGACCAATCTCACCGCGCCCGGCGCGCTGGGCATTGCGCTGGGCAAACTCGAACTGGCGCACGGTGGCCTCTGCCTCGATGAACAATGCCGCGCCCGCCTCGGTCAGGCTGACTTCGCGCTGGCGGCGGATAAACAAGCGCGTACCGAGAGTGTTTTCCATGTCCTGGATCTGCCGGCTCAGGGTCGGTGGGGCGATGCCCAACTGCTCGGCGGCCCGAGTGAAATTGCGTTGCCGGGCAACCGCCAGGAAGTAGCGGAAATGACGTATTTCCATTGCAGGATTAGCTCAAAGGTAATGAAGATCACTGTCACGCCTAATAAAGCCAAGACTCGGCGGGACTAAGCTGGGCGCACGCTCACAGTAGAGAGGCAACCCCATGTTAGTCAAATCCCTGGTACTGGCACTCGCAGGTCTGGCCGCCCTGCCCTCGGCCATGGCCGCCGAACCACCTGCCACCATTGCTCACAAGGCAATACTGACCCTGGCCACTGCCCAGCAGATCGCCGCGCAGGCCCGTAAAGTCGCCGCTGAAAAAGGCTGGCCCTGCGCGCTGGCGATTGTCGACGATGGCGGCTGGCCGATCCTCACCACCCGCATGGACGGCGCTCCGGTGGTCGCCGGGATTGAGTTGGCCCAAGGCAAGGCTCGCACGTCGGCGCTGTTCAAACGGCCGTCCGCCGATCTGGAAAACGCCATCAACGGCGGGCGCCAGGCAGCCGTCACCGCCGGCCTGCTGATGATGAAAGGCGCCCAGCCCATCATCCTCGAAGGCCAGGTAGTGGGCGCCATCGGCATCAGCGCAGACACCCCGGCCCACGATGATGAGATCGCCCTGGCGGCGGTGGCTTCGGTGCAGCCATGAGCAAGGTCAGCCCACGCCTCACGCTGCTGACCGCCTCCGGGGTCTGCTCACTGATCGTGCTCGACACCAATATCGTCGCCGTGACCCTGCCGAGCATCGCCCGGGACCTCGGGGCGAATTTTGCCGATATCGAATGGGTGGTCAGCGCCTACATGCTGGCCTTCGCCGCCCTGTTGTTGCCGGCCGGAAGCATTGCCGACCGCTTTGGGCGCAAGAAGACCCTGATCTGGGGCCTGGGTATTTTCATCCTCGCGTCCATTGGCTGCGGCGCGGCGCCGAATGCGTTGTTCCTGGATATCGCCCGCGCCGTCAAAGGTGTCGGTGCGGCGCTGCTGCTGACCTCGGCCCTGGCCTCCATCGGCCATACATTCCATGACGAAGTGGAGCGCGCCAAGGCCTGGGCCTTCTGGGGGGCGTGCATGGGCGTGGCGATGACCGCCGCGCCGACCCTCGGCGGCTTGATCACCCAGTACCTGGGCTGGCGTTGGATTTTCTATCTGAATTTGCCGGTCGGCCTGGTGCTGATGGGACTGGTGCTGCGCGCGATTCCGGAGTCTCGGGACGCCCAGTCCGCCCGGCTCGACCCCTGGGGCAGCCTGACCTTCAGCGCCAGCCTGTTGTGTTTGATCTGGGGCCTGATCGAAGCCAATCGCATCGGCTGGGACAACCCGCTGACTTATGCGCGGCTGCTGGGCGGTGCGGCGTTGCTGGGTGTGTTTGTACTCGCCGAACGCCTGCAACAGCGGCCCATGGTGGACCTGCTGTTGTTCAAGCACCCGCGCTTTATCGGCGCGTTGCTGGGGATGTTCGCCTATGCCGGGTGCGCCCAGGTAATGATGACGCTGCTGCCGTTCTACCTGCAAAACGGCCTGGGGTTCTCCGCGATCGCCTCGGGGCTGGGCATGTTGCCGTTTGCCTTGACCATGCTGATCTGCCCGCGAATTGGCGCACGCCTGGCCAGCCGTTTTGCCCCGGCAACCATGATGGCGACGGGGCTGGCGTTGGTGGGGTGCGGCAACCTGCTGAGTGCCTGGGCGGTGAATGTCGGCGGTTATCTGCCGTTCGCCCTGGCCATAGCGGTCACGGGGGCCGGCGCCGGGTTGCTCAATGGCGACACCCAGAAAAACATCATGGCCTGCGTGCCACGGGACCGCGCCGGGATGGCGTCGGGCATGAGCACCACCATGCGCTTCAGCGCGATCATGTTGGCCATCGGCGTGTACGGGGCGTTGTTGAGCAGCCATAGCGAACAGTTGCTGCACACGAGTATCGGCTCCCAGTGGCAGGAACAGGTGGCAGGAATTGCTTCACGGGTAGTGGCAGGCGATATGCCGGCGGCCATGGCGCTGCTGCCTGAATCGGCACGGGTGATGGTGCAGCCACTGGCGCGGCAAGCGTTTGTCGGCGGGTTCAGCGTTGTGTTGTGGGTGGCTGGGTTGTTGGGGTTGCTGGGGGCGTTGGTGGTGGGGATGTTGATGCGGCACCCCATACCGGCGGTGCCGCAGGTCTCTTTACTGACTCGATAATGCGACCACCACGACCCAATGTGGGAGCGGGCTTGCTCGCGAAGGCGGTGTGTCAGTCAATACATCTGTGACTGATCCACCGCCTTCGCGAGCAAGTCGAATCGTCGCACCGCCGCTCCCACATTTTGATCTTCGACAGTCAGTTGAAGGGTTACCAGAAACGCTGCTGGGTCAGGCGGCTCCACCAGGTCAGCAGCACCCGGTCTACCGAACCGCTGGCCGCCAGGCCCACCCGCTCTTGCAGGCTTTTACGCTCGGCATAGTGCAGGTGGAACACCTCGGCAGTCTTGGCCTTGGTCGCCAGGTATTCGTCGCTGGTTTGCAACTGGTCTACCAGTTGCTTGTCCAGCGCCGCGACACCCAGCCAGACTTCACCGGTGGCCACATCATCAATGGCCAACTGCGGGCGGTAGCGCGACACGAAGTTCTTGAACAGTTGATGGGTGATGTCCAGGTCTTCCTGGAACTTCTCGCGGCCCTTCTCGGTGTTTTCGCCAAACACCGTCAGGGTGCGTTTGTATTCACCGGCGGTCAGCACTTCGAAATCGATATCGTGCTTCTTCAGCAGGCGGTTGACGTTAGGCAACTGCGCCACCACGCCAATCGAACCGAGGATGGCAAACGGTGCGCTGATGATCTTCTCGCCGATGCACGCCATCATGTAGCCGCCGCTGGCCGCGACCTTGTCGATGCACACGGTCAACGGCACGCCCGCCTCGCGGATACGCGCCAGTTGCGACGACGCGAGGCCGTAGCTGTGAACCATGCCGCCGCCGCTTTCGAGGCGCAGTACCACTTCGTCCTTGGGCGTGGCCAGGCTCAGCAGTGCGGTGATTTCATGGCGCAGGCTTTCAGTGGCCGAGGCCTTGATGTCGCCGTCGAAATCCAGCACGAACACCCGAGGCTTGGCTTCGGGTTTCTTCTTGCCTTTCTTCTTTTCGGTTTTGCTTTCGGACTTGCGCAGGGCCTTGAGCTGATCCTTGTCGAGCAGGGTCTGCTCCAGGCGCTCACGCAGGCCTTTGTAGAAATCATTGAGCTTGCTGACCTGCAACTGGCCGGCAGCTTTACGGCGGCCCTTGCTGCGCAGCGCGGCAAAACTGATCAGCACCACCAGGATGGCGACGACCAGGGTGACGGTTTTAGCCAGGAAAGTAGCGTACTCGGCCAGAAAATCCATGTGACTCCTTACAAGTGCAGTGCGCCAGGCGCGGATTGCCCAAGCATACCGACGCCACCGCCATGGGGCCAGTGATCAAACCGCCAGCAGCGGGCCTCTAACGACCTTTTAAAACAAGCGTATGTTTTTTCATTGACAGCTTCCCGGCATCCTCATAACCTCGCCAGACTTTCAACGTACCGGGAAAACGGACGTGGGCAGCATTTACCTGATTCGACATGGCCAGGCCTCCTTCGGTGCAGACGACTACGACGTGCTGTCGCCCATTGGTGTGCAACAGGCGCAAGTGCTGGGCCGCCACCTGGCGGAACTGGGCCTGAGCTTCGACCGTTGCGTGTCGGGCGACCTGCGCCGGCAGCAGCACACCGCCACCGCTGCCTTCGAACAATACAGCGCCCTCGGCCTGCCGGTACCCACGCTGGAAATCGACAGCGCGTTCAACGAGTTCGACGCCGAGGCGATCATTCGCGCCCTGCTACCGGACCTGCTGCACAGCGAACCCGAAGCCCTGCACATATTGCGCAACGCCGCGCAGAATCGCGGCGAGTTCCAGCGCATCTTTTCCCTGATTATCGAACGTTGGCTAGCCGGCACCTACGACCCGCCGGGGCTGGAAAGCTGGCTGGGGTTTGTCGAGCGCGTCCAGGGCGGCCTGCAACGCCTGCTCGAAGCCGCCGATAACAGTGACAAAATCGCCGTGTTCACCTCCGGCGGCACCATCACGGCCCTGCTCCACCTGATTACCCGGATGCCTGCCGCACAGGCCTTCGAACTGAACTGGCAAATTGTTAACACCTCGCTCAACCAGCTGAAATTCCGTGGTCGCGAGGTGGCACTGGCTTCCTTCAACAGCCATACCCACTTGCAACTGTTGAAGGCGCCGCAGCTCATCACCTTCCGATGAATTGCGGCCAACCGTGACCCTAAGGTCACTGGACTCACCATAAAAGGATCGAAACCATGACTGACGTAGCTAAAGCCGTAGAAGCAATGAAAGCCAAATTCAACCCAGCCGCTGCCGACGGCCTGGACCTGGTGTTCGGTTTCCGTATCGACGACACCCAGAACTTCTCGCTGGTCGTGAAAAACAAAACCTGCGAACTGCTGGAAGGTGAAAACCCAGACGCCCAAGTCACCCTGGTGATGGACGGCGAAACCATGAAAGGCATCGTCGACGGTTCCACCGACGGCATGCAGGCATTCATGGGCGGCAAACTGCGCACTGAAGGCGACATGATGCTGGCCATGAAATTGAGCGAGCTGTTCCCGGCCTGATCAAGGCAACCCTGGCCAGACCCGTGTGGGATCGGGCTTGCTCGCGAAAGCGGTGCATCAGCGCAGGATTTTTTGGCTGACCCACCGCTTTCGCGAGCAAGCCCGCTCCCACATTTTGATTGTGCTGTTTTCAGGTTTTTGGCTGCAACAACAGCGCCACCAACGCACTCCACCCCGTCTGATGCGAAGCCCCCAACCCGCGCCCGGTCTCGCCATGAAAGTACTCATGAAACAACACCAGATCGCGACTGCCCGGATCCGCCTCCAACTGCGCATACCCCACCATTGACGGCCTCGAACCGTTCTCATCCCTCAGAAACAATCGCGTCAACCGCTGACTGAGCCCATCCGCAACCTCTTCCAGCGAAGCCAGATACCCGCTCCCCGCCGGATACTCCACCGAGAAATTATCCGCGTAGTACCGATGAAACTCCCGCAACGACTCAATCAGCATGTAGTTGACCGGCATCCACAACGGCCCACGCCAGTTGGAATTACCACCGTACAACCGCGAATCCGACTCCGCCGGCTCATAACGGGCACACAGCGTGTTGCCATTCATCTTCAGCGCCAGCGGCTCCTCGGCAAACGCTTTCGACAGCGACCGCACACCAAACGTCGAGAGAAACTCAGACTCACCCAGCATGCGCCGCAGCAAATCCTTGGTCCGCTCCCCCCGCAACAGCGCCAGCAACAGGCGATTCCCCTGCCCCGGCTCGTTCCAGCGCGACACCAGCTTGGCCAGGTCGGGCCGATGCTTCATAAACCCCAGCAACCGCTCGCGCAAACCCTCCAGCCCTTCATGCTCGCGCTGCTCCAGCACCAGCACCGCAAACAACGGCATCAGACCGACAATAGAACGCAGCCGCACCGGCTCACTTTCACCGTCCGGACGATGCAGCACGTCATAGAAAAACTGATCCTGCTCATCCCACAAGCCGTCAGCGCCATCGTCAACGCGGTTGATCGCCCCGGCGATATACAGGAAGTGCTCAAAGAACTTCACCGCGATATCCACATACACCACGTTGCGCTTGGCCAGTTCCAGGCCGATACGCATCAGGTCCAGCGCATACGCCGCCACCCACGCCGTGCCGTCCGCTTGGTCCAGCTGATAACCCGGCGGCAAATCAGCCGAGCGATCGAACAGCGCAATGTTGTCCAGCCCGAGAAACCCGCCCTGGAACAGGTTACGGCCCTCGGCGTCCTTGCGGTTAACCCACCAGGAGAAATTCAGCAGCAGCTTGTGGAAGATCCGCTCGAGGAAATCCATGTCGCCCACGCCGTTCAGCGCCTTGTCCTGCTGATACACCCGCCAGCTGGCCCAGGCATGCACCGGCGGGTTGGCGTCATCGAAACGCCATTCGTACGCCGGTAACTGCCCGTTGGGGTGCATGAAGCGGTCTTTCACCAACAGCAGGAGTTGCTGCTTGGCGTACCCCGGATCCATCAGGGCAAACGCCACCGCCTGGAAACCCTGGTCCCACGAGGCGTACCACGGGTACTCCCAGGTGTCGGGCATCGAGAGAATGTCGAAATTCGACAGGTGCCGCCAATGGGTATTACGGATATGCAAACGCTCGGGCGGCGGCGCGGGCTGGGCCGGATCGCCGTCGAGCCATTGATTCACGTCGAAGTAATACAACTGCTTGGACCACAGGAGCCCGGCCAGGGCCTGGCGCTGCACGTTGCGTGCGTCTTCATCGGCGATGCCCTGCTGCAGCGCCGCGTAGAAATCATCAGTCTCCTGACGACGCTCTTCGAACAGCTTGCGCGCGTTGATCCACGGCGCCTCCGCCGGGGCGAAGCGCAGGTACAGGATTTTGCTTTCCTGGCCCGCCAGTTCCAGGATGAAACGCGCGGCCACTTTCGTGCCCGAATCCCGGCGAATCGCCGACTCCAGGCCCGTGGTCACATAGTCGTTGATCCCGTCCTTGAACGGCCCCGGCCCAGGTTGCCCGTCCAGCTTGGGGAAGTTGGTTTCGTTCTCGCAGAACAACCACTCCACACCGTCCTGGCCCCAGGCACTCAGGTGGCGATCAAACAGTTCATGGTGCCGGGCCACCACCTGATCGCCTTCCAGCCGCAGTTCCGGCTTGGGGGCATCGTGGGTCCAGCTCCAGTCGTTACGCGCCCACAGGTGCGGCAACACCTGCAAGCGTGTGGGCTGGTCCGATCGGTTGTGGACGGTGATGCGCATGAACACGTCATCGGGCTGATGCTTAGCGTATTCCACCGTGACGTCGCAGTAGCGGTTGTCTTCGAAAACCCCGGTATCGAGGATTTCGTATTCGGCATCCCCCAGGCCACGCCGGGCGTTTTCGGTGATCAGGTCGTCGTAGGGAAAGGCCGCATGGGGGTATTTGTAGAGCATGCGCATGTAGGCATGGCTCGGCACGCCATCGACGAAAAAGTACAGTTCCTTGACGTCTTCGCCGTGGTTGCCCTCGGCGTTGTTCAGGCCGAACAGGCGCTCCTTGATGATCGCGTCGTGCTCGTTCCACAGGGCCAGGCCCAGGCACCAGCGCTGGGCCTTGTCGCTGAAACCCGCCAGGCCATCCTCGCCCCAGCGGTAGGCGCGGCTGCGGGCGTGTTCATGGGGGAAGTAGCGCCAGGCATCGCCGTCGGCGCTGTAGTCTTCGCGCACCGTGCCCCATTGCCGCTCGCTCAGGTAAGGGCCCCAGTCACGCCAGCGCTCGGCGTCGTCCTTGGCCAGGCGCTGGCCTTCAATCGTGTTCAGAATGTTCGTCGCAGGCTGTGCCGTCATCGAGTCTTCCGTCGCGTTCAGAGGTGACGGCCAGTGTAGAGCCCATCGGCGGTGAGATGCACGTGAAGCTAATAAAATCCAGCTCATTCATTTGCAGAATGAAGTCCAGAGGAATCTTCGTTTGCAAGGCCATGGCGGGCCCAACAAAATCAGGCAACCGTGTAGTTCACCTCAACAGCCGCCAGGAATTTTTCTATGCCCACCGCCCGCCATGTCAGCCCTGACGACATTCGCAAAGGCTTCTCCAAAGCCATGTCCGACATGTACCGCGATGAAGTGCCGCTGTACGGCGCGCTGATGGAACTGGTGGCCGAGACCAACGCCCGCGTGCTCAACACCGACGCCGCGCTGGCTCACCAACTACAGCGCACCGGCGAAATCCAGCGCCTGGACATGGAGCGCCACGGCGCCATCCGCCTGGGCACCGCTGAGGAATTGGCGACCATCAGCCGCCTGTTCGCGGTGATGGGCATGCAGCCGGTGGGCTATTACGACCTCACGCCGGCCGGGGTACCGGTGCACTCCACGGCCTTTCGCGCCGTACATGAAAGCGCCCTGCAAACCAGCCCGTTCCGCGTGTTCACTTCCCTGCTGCGCCTGGAACTGATCGAAAACCCTGAACTGCGAGCCTTCGCCGAGTCAGCCCTGGCCAAGCGCTCGATCTTCACCCCACGCGCCCTTGCGCTGATCCAACAAGCAGAAGCCGACGGCGGCCTCGACGCTACCCACGCCGAAGCGTTTATCCAGCAAGCCCTGGAAACCTTCCGCTGGCACCACACCGCCACCGTCACCGCCGCGCAATACCAGCAACTGAGCGACCAGCACCGGCTGATCGCCGACGTGGTGGCGTTCAAGGGCCCGCACATCAACCACCTGACGCCGCGCACCCTGGACATCGACCAGGTACAGGCCGCGATGCCCGGCAAAGGCATCACCCCCAAGGCCGTGATCGAAGGCCCGCCCCGCCGCCAGTGCCCGATCCTGTTGCGCCAGACCAGCTTCAAGGCCCTCGACGAGGCGATTGCCTTTACCGACGCCAAGGGCAGCCACAGCGCGCGCTTCGGTGAGATCGAACAACGCGGCGTGGCGCTGACCCCCAAGGGCCGCGCGCTGTATGACCAACTGCTGAATGCTGCACGGGATGAATTGGGCGCGTTTCCGAATGAGGCCAATGCCGCGCGCTACACCGAATTGATGGAGCAGCACTTCCAGGGGTTTCCCGACAACCACCGCGAGATGCGCGAGCAGGAACTGGCGTACTTCCGCTACTTCGTGACCGAGAAAGGCTTGGCCGCCCAGGAGAAGGTTAAAACCCTGGACGAACTGATCGCCGCCGGCCACGTGGACGTGGAACCGTTGGTGTACGAGGATTTTCTGCCCGTGAGTGCAGCGGGGATTTTCCAGTCAAACCTGGGGGATGCGGCGCAAAGTCACTACGCGGCCAACTCCAACCAGGCCGAGTTTGAAAAGGCCCTGGGCCGCCAGACGATTGATGAGCTGAAGTTGTACGGAGAAACCCAGCAGCGCTCGATTGACGAATGCAAACGCGCGCTGCTGGCTTGAAAGGGAGAGTTCGCCCGGCCACGGCGCATTCCATGCGCCGTCTAAAAGCCCCAGTGCCGGGCGAACGATTGGCATGATAGGCAGCGGCGGTGCCGCTGTCTTTCAGGCAATTCTGAACAAATCTCAGCGACGTTGGTATGCCGCCTGCAGGATCGCTGCTGAAATCTGCTCCAGGGGAAGCTCACGCTCCACGGCCCCCAGCTTGAACGCCTCCTTGGGCATGCCATACACCACGCAAGACTCTTCGTCCTGGCCAATGGTTCGCGCACCGCTGTCGTGCATCTCCTTCAGGCCACGGGCACCGTCATCCCCCATGCCCGTCATGATGATCCCCAAGGCATTACACCCGGCACTGCGGGCGGCGGAACGAAACAGCACATCGACGGAAGGCCGGTGACGGCTGACCGGCGGCCCGTCGACAATTTCCACCTGGTACTGGGCGCCACTGCGCTTGAGCAGCATGTGCCTGCCGCCGGGTGCTATCAAGGCGCGGCCCGGCATGACCCTGTCGCCATTTTTCGCCTCTCGCACCTCGATCTCACACAGTCGGTTGAGCCGCTCGGCAAAGGCTGCGGTGAAGTGCTCCGGCATGTGCTGCACGATCACAATCCCTGGGCAAACCCTGGGTAGCGCAGTCAGTACCAGTTCCAGGGCCTGAGTCCCCCCCGTTGAGGTACCAATGGCGACGATGTTTTCAGTGGTACGCGCCATGGCCTGGGTGCCCGGAGGCAGAATCACGTCGGCATTCAACCTGACTGGTACCCGTTCAGGCGCAGGCACCATGCGTTTCATATTGGCTTTGGCGGCCGCTTTGACCGCACCGGCCAATTCGTCGGAACTGTCGGTCAGAAACTGGCGCAAGTTGAGTTGCGGCTTGGTGACAATACTCACCGCGCCGGCGGCCAGCGCCTGCATGGTGGTGGCCGCACCTTTCTCGGTCAACGTCGAACAGATCACCACCGGCGTGGGTCGCTCGGCCATCAGTTTTTTCAGGAAAGTAATGCCATCCATCCGCGGCATTTCCACGTCCAGCACGATCACGTCCGGCCACTGCTTGTTCATCTTGTCCATGGCAAACACCGGGTCTGCGGCCGCGCCAATGACTTCGATCGCCGGGTCCTGGCCCAGTGTTGCGGTCAGTACCTGGCGCACCACGGCGGAATCATCAATGATCAGCACTTTGATACGGCTCATATCGCGCGCGCTCCTCGAGAGCATCCAGAGGCCCGATCCAGGGCCAGGTATTTAAGCTCAATGTCTCCAGTGGCCAGGTCGAACACCACCGTTCGATATCCCACGCCCTCCACATGAAAGTTGTGGCAATGCAGATGATGGGCATCGAGCAACTGCCTGGCCTGCTCGACGTTACGCTGCCCGACATAGTGGTTATCGGCACGCGCCAGGCCAGGAAACATATTCCCGCCACCAAACACGCTAATGCGGAATTCCCCGGGCCGGGCCTTGAGGGCCTTTATCCGTAGCAACATGAGTTCAAATGCCTCGTTGCCATAACGGCCGTCCAGTTCGCGCCGGTCCTTCAGCGGGCGCTGGGGCAGCAGGTAATGACACATGCCCCCCAACAACCGTCGCGGGTGCCAGAACACCAGTGCGACACAGGATCCGAGCACTGTGCGCAATCGGCCGGACCCGGCCCCGAAGAAAAATTCGCCGGGGTTGAGGAAGCGCTCACGGAACAGCTGTTCTTCAGGCATGGGGCCTCCGGTAGATCGAAGGCTTGATCAGCCGCAACTCATCGGTAATGCCATTGAGACTCTCCGAATGGCTGACGATGAAGTAACCGCCAGGCTTGAGGTGACTCAACAGGCGTTTGACCACTTGCACCTTGGTGTCGTTGTCAAAATAGATCATCACGTTGCGCAGGAAGATCACATCAAACAGGCCCAGTTTCGGTAGCGGGTTGTTCAGATTGATCGACTGGAAGTCAATCCGCGAGGCCAGTGCCGGCTCGACCATGAAGCAACCATGGTTTGAACCCACGCCCTTGAGGCAATACTTCTTGAGCAGCGCCTCGGGGATCCCGCGAATCCCGTCCAGTGGGTAACGCCCCTGCCGGGCTTTGTCCAGCACCCGGCTGCTGATGTCCGAGGCGACAATTTCCCAGGGCCGGCCCACCAGGCTGTAGGCCAGGACCATGGCCAGGGTGTAGGGTTCTTCGCCGGTGGAACAGGCCCCACTCCAGACACGCAACGGTCCGCTGCCACGCAGTTCGGGAAGCGCCACATCCCGCAGAAAGTCGAAATGCTTGGGCTCACGAAAAAAGTAGGTTTCGTTGGTGGTCAGCAAATCAACCGCCACCTGCAGCTCGGCGCGGTCTTTCATCAGCACCTTGTAGTAAGCGCCATAGGTGTTGAGCTTGAATATTTGCAAGCGTTTGGACAGGCGCCCACTCACCAACTGCTTCTTGGCATCGGACATGCTGATGCCGGCGATCTCATGAATCAGGCTGCGAAACTGCAGAAACTCAGCGTCGGAAAGAATTACGTTCATAGGGTGCATCCACCGTCGTCTTCAATCCGTTAATAAGCCACTGGGGGCGAGTGAAGCCAGGGCATCGATCTGCTCAAAGGAGAGCACTTGACCAATGTCCAGCAGCAACACGAACCCGCTGTCCAGCTTGCCAATGCCCAACAGGAAGTCGGCCCGCACATCGGTGCCGAAATTCAGCGACGGCTCGATGTCCTGATCGGCAATTTCCAGCACCTCGCTGACCGCATCGACGATGATTCCCACGGGCTTGCGCTGCGCGTTCGCCTGCACTTCCAGAATCACAAAGCACGTCCTTGACGTTTGGACCGTGCGCTCACCGCGAAAGCGCACGCCGAGGTCCAGCACGGGAACCGCCGCACCTCGCAGGTTGATGACCCCGCGAATACTGGCAGGCAGCAACGGCACGCTGGTAATTGGCCCGTACTCGATGATTTCCCGCACATTGAGTGTCCCCACAGCGAACATTTCATCTCCCAGTTCAAAGGTGAGGTATTGGCTCGGGTTCGGGACGGTGGTACTGACGGATGGGCCCATGATTCACCTCGGATGGTTGGCTTGTTGGTCACGTGTCGAGGGTCGGCAATCAGCAGGAGTCACTGCGCGGCGGCTCACATCTGACCTGCCAGTTCATCGACACACAGCACCTGCTCTATTTGCAGCAGCGTGACGAATTCGCCACGCACCTTGGTCATACCCTTTATGAAATCGGTCCGGATACGATTACCGAAGGCCGGCGCGGGCTTGATATCGACATCCTGGATCTCGATCACCTCGCTGACCGAGTCCACCACCACTCCCAGTACCTGTGCCTCGCCCTCGCTGGCCGCATCCAGAATCACAATGCAGGTGCGGCTGCCCAGAACAGTGGTGCCTTTGCCAAAGCGGGCCCGCAAGTCCACCACCGGGACGACCGAGCCACGCAGGTTGATCACCCCCCGCATAAACACGGGCATCATCGGCACCGCCGTCACCTGGTTGTATTCGATGATTTCGCGAACACTCAGGGTGTTGACCGCAAACATTTCGTGAGCGGCTAGGAAGGTCAGGTACTGCAAGGGCTCATCAACCGGTAACGCCGGCTCGAATGCACTTGGCTGAACGGCGGAGGCGGACATGGCTCAACTCCCGAAGCGGACAAAGCCGCCCTCCACCAGATTGGCCTCGTGCTCAGGCATCTGCGTCGCACGCGCCTGTACCGGCGATGACAATGCCCGCCCCTGGCGCTTGCTCTGCACGGTGAAGAAGCCCATCAGCTCTTGCAGTTGCTCGGCCTGGCCACTCATTTCTTCGGCCGTGGCCGCCAGCTCTTCGGAAGCGGAGGCGTTCTGCTGGGTCAGCTGACTCATCTGCGACATCGCACTATTGATTTGCTCCGACCCGATGGACTGCTCCTCGGACGCCGCGGTAATTTCCTGCACCAGATCGGAGGTCTTGGCAATCGAGGGCACGATCTCATCCAGCAGGTTCCCGGCCCGCTCAGCCAGGGCCACGCTGCTCTTGGCCACTTCACTGATTTCCTGGGCGGCAATCTGGCTGCGCTCGGCCAGTTTGCGGACTTCGGCGGCCACCACCGCGAAGCCTTTGCCATGCTCGCCGGCCCGGGCCGCTTCAATGGCAGCGTTGAGTGCCAGCAGGTTGGTCTGATAGGCGATGGAATCGACAATGCCGATTTTTTCCGCGATGGTCTTCATCGCCGCCACGGTGTCCTTGACCGCCCGCCCACCTTCAGTCGCCTCTTTGTTGGCCTTGCCGGCCATGCCATCTGTGACTTTGGCGTTCTCGGTGTTCTGGGCGATGGAAGCCGACATCTGCTCCATCGACGCGGATGTCTGCTCTACCGACGCCGCCTGCTCGGAAGCCGACTGGCTCATGCTTTGTGCAGTCGCGGAGATCTCCTCGGAGGCACTGGACAGTGAGTCGGCGGAGCTACGCACCTCGCCAATGATCTCCGAGAGTTTTTCCACGGTGCCGTTGACCGAGTTCTTGAGTTCCAGGAACTTGCCCTGGTAATCGCCGGTGATGGATCGGGTCAGGTCGCCGCCAGCGATCGCCGACAAGATATCCATGGCTTCGGTAATCGGCACGATGATCGCGTCCAGGGAGCCATTGATCCCCAGGATAATCCGCCGGAAATCTCCCTGGTGACGGGCGCTGTCAGGCCGGGTGTCCAGCTTGCCGATCATGGCGCTGTCGCTGATCTGGCGTGTGTCTTCGACCAGGGCCAGGATATTGGCCCGCAGTTGCTCGATGTTTTCGTTGATAAAGGCTTTTTTGCCCGGGAAACGCTCCAGCGGCGCCGACAAATCGCCTTCCCCGAATGACCGGATGCAGGCCATCGCCTTTTTCTTCACGCTGATATGGCCGCTGACCATGTCATTGATGCCTTGGCCGATATCCCGGTACGAACCGGAGAAGCGCGCGACATCAATCATGACATCAATGTCACCTTGTTCGTGCTCGACGGACATGTGCTTCATTTCATTGATCAGGGCCAGAATATTGGTGCGCAGCAGCTCAATGTTCTCGTTGATAAAGGCTTTTTTACCCGGGAACCGCTCCAGAGGCGCCGCCAAATCCCCCTCACCAAAAGAGCGGATACAGGCCATGGCTTTTTTCTTCACTGCGATATGGCCATTGACCATGTTATTGATGCCCTCGGCCATGGACCGGTAGCTGCCATTGAACTGGCCGGCATCAATCTGTGCGTCAATTTCGCCCTTGTCGTGCTCACTGGACATGCGGTTCATTTCCACAACCAGTTCATGCAAGGTGGTGCCCAGTTGTTGCATGGAGGCCATCAGGCTGGTGGTATCACCGGCTCTGAGTGTGGCCTTTGCATCCAGCTCGCCGGCGGACAAGCGTGCTGCAAATACACGCACATCGGCCGGTTCCCCCCCCAGCTGGCGCATCAGGTTACGCCCCAGGAATGCCCCGATCAGCGCGGTGGCCAACACCGTCAAGCCGCTGACCAGCAGTAAAAGATAGCGGGCGTTGGATTCGGTGCTGGTGGCCAGTATCTCGGCTTTGCGGCCCAGCTCAAGGTTGTACTGGCGCATGTCGGCAATGGCCGCCAGGACTGCATTCTGCAACGGTTGGCTGGACTCGATCGCCTCCCTCGCGGAAGCCAGGTCACCGCTGTCGCTCAATTTGTCGAAACGGGCTTGAAGGGTTGCGAACTCTGCCAGCCGGGCGCGCAGTTGAGTCAACAATGCCGCATCGTGCTGGTCTGAGATCAGCTCGCTCTGATAGTGATCCAGCGCCTTGCCGATCGTGCTGAAGTTGGCGGCCACCCCATCGGCGTAACTGGGCACCGTGTTTTTCTCGATACCGCCCAGGCGCTGCCATTGCAAGGCATGAAGCGCCGTGAAGGCTTCTGCGGCGTGATCGATTTCCAGCAGGCTGGGCACCGTGTTGAGGTTGGCGTAGCTGGCGGTCGAGTTGATCTGACCGGCCAGGTAGAGGCTGGTGGTACACAACACGACAACCCCGACGATCGCCGCACAAACCAGCAATACAATATTTTTGATTACGGTCATGGCAAGTAACTCCTGATGACGCTTCATTGAGTCAGTAAAGAACTTTGAGTCGAACGGTTGGCCGATTCCCTGGCGACGTGTCCCAACAAATTGGGAATATCCAGAATCAGCGCAACAGCACCGCTGCCCAGGATCGTGAAGCCTCCCAATCCATGGGCATCACCAAACACCTTGCCCAATGGCTTGATCACGGTTTGAAACTCACCCAGCAAGCGATCAACCACCAGCCCGGCGCGCAAGCCGGCGTATTGCACGACAACCACGTTTTCGCGGCTGCCCCGCGGCTCATCCACCTCAAACATCTCGCGTAACCGCAGGATGGGCAGCACATCTCCCCGCAAGTCCAGGTAGCCGGTATCCGCACCTGGCTGGGTCACCAGTTCGATGCACTCCTCCACCATGTTCAGCGGAACCACATAGGAGGCTTTGCCGACGCCAATCAGAAAGCCGTCGATGATGGCCAGGGTCAGCGGCAGGCGAATCCGTACGGTGGTGCCCAGGCCTTCTTCACTTTCCAGGCTCACGCTGCCCCGCAGCGCCGTGATATTGCGTTTCACCACGTCCATGCCCACACCGCGGCCGGACAGGTTGCTGACCTGGTCGGCAGTGGAAAAACCCGGTTCGAAAATCAGATTCAGAATGTCTTTGTCCGCCAGTACCTGGCCGTCCCCCACCAACCCTCGGTCACGGGCCTTGGCGAGAATCTTGTCCTTGCGCAGGCCGCCGCCATCGTCGGATACCTCGATGACGATGCTGCCCGACTCGTGATAGGCATTCAGGCTCACCGTGCCCTGGGCCGGCTTGCCCCGCTGGAGGCGCAGGGAGGCCGCTTCGATGCCATGGTCCATGGCATTTCGCACCAGGTGGGTCAGCGGGTCGCCAATACGCTCGACCACGGTTTTATCCAGCTCGGTCTCGCCACCGCCGATGTGCAGCACGATGTCCTTCCCCAGTTCCTTGGAGACATCGCGCACCACCCGCTGAAAGCGCGTGAACGTCGCGCCAATCTGCACCATGCGCAGGGTCAGTGCAGAATCACGGACTTCCTCCACCAGCCGCGACAACAGGCTGGTGGCCTCGATCATTTCGCCAATCCCGCTGCGCACTGCCACCAGGTTGGCACCGGCACCGGCGATGATCAGCTCGCCCACCAGGTTAATCAGCTGATCCAGCTTGCCGGCATCGACCCGAATCAGGTTACCTTCGTTAGTGGCCTGGCTCTTTACCGCCTTCTGCGAGGGGGCCATCGTTTCCGGCAATACGTCGACCAAAAGCGCTGGCTCGCCTTCCTGCGCAACCCGCAAGGCCTGGGATTCGCTCAAGGTGCCACAACGGACAAACAGCTCCAGCAGGTCCGCATTTTCTTCCGGCAGCGCATCGAGGTGCGCCCGGCACGCCTGGGGGGTGGCGTGGGGCTCCAGGATCAGCACCTGGGCCTCTTCACGCACAAAATCAAAAGCGCCGTCGATGATCTCCCGGGAGGCATCGCTGACCAACGCGAGCTCAAACCCCAGGTAATTGGTTTCCGGGTCCATTGCCGCCAAGGGTGGCAGTGAGTCAAACAGGGTGATGGTGTGGTGCAAATGCCCCAGGGTGCCCAGGTAGCGCAGAAACGCCAACGGGTCCATGCCACTGCGTAACACATCAGGCCCGAAGCGCAACGACAGGTGCCAATGCCCGGGGGCAAGAGGCGGGCTGTCAGCGGGCGTGTCCTGGGGAATGTGCGGCGCACTGGAGAGCGGCGTATCCAGGTACAGGGCGAGGCGCCCTACCAGCCCGTCGCCCTGCACCTGAAGGGGCTCATCCAGTCGATCCAGGTTGCCGTCTTCGGCCAACAGATCGATCAGTTGGCTGATATGGTCACGCGCTTCAAGAAACAAGGCACTCAAGGCTTCGTCGACACGCACTTCCAGGCTGCGCACCCGATCCAGGACGCTCTCGGCGACATGGGTAAATTCAACAATCGGCATCAGGCCAAACAGGCCGGCTGAGCCCTTGATGGTGTGGGCGACGCGAAACAACGCATTGATGGTATCGAGGTCGTGGGGCGACTTCTCTATTTGCAGCAGCGCATCCTCCATCTGCAACAAAAGCTCGCGACTTTCAGCAATGAAGGTCTGAAGCACGTCATCCATGTTCATAGACTGGGCCATACGATCATGCTCCCGCCGATGGGGCAAAAGATGGATTAGCGAAGTAGTCTTCAAGGCCGCTGAGTCGCAATGCCTCAATCACCGTCGGACTGGGGTTGCTCAATAACAGCTGCGCCCCCTCCCTGAACGACTCGCGTTTGATAAGGATCAATAATTGCAAGCCGGCGCTGTCCAGTTCATCGACATTGGATAAGTCCAACTCAACTTCATGGGCCAGGGGAAACAGTGACAACAACACGTCTTTTTGTTCCGTGGCCGTGTAGATGGTCAGCGGGCCTTCCATGACCTGGATTCGACGTAACATCGGGGGTGTACTTCTCATGGAAAACCTCCTGGCCAGCCAACGCTGGCCAACACTAAGGCAGGATTAACTTGGAGACGGCGTTCAACATCTGCGCCGGCTGAAAAGGCTTGACCATCCATGCCTTGGCGCCGTTGGCCTGGCCTTTCTGCTTCATGGCGTCACTGGCTTCGGTGGTGAGCATGATGACCGGCGTGAACTTGTAGGCCGGCAGCAGCTTGGCCGCCTTGACGAAGGTGAAGCCGTCCATGTTGGGCATGTTCACGTCACTGACAATCAGATGGATTTTGCGTCCATCCAGCTTGCTCAAGGCGTCTTTGCCATCACAGCCTTCAATCACGTCGTAGCCCGCACCCTTCAGGGTGATGCTCACCACCTGCCGTATGGAAGCGGAGTCGTCGACAATCAGAATGGTTTTGCTCATTGGAAAAGCGCCTCTAGAAAAAGGTGATGTCGTTGGTGTCAGCCTTGGAAAGCGGCTTGCCACCATGGATAGCGTGCTGTTCCGGCATGGTGTAGGCGGTTGACAGCTCCTGCAGCCAGCGGTCGCTGGCCAGCGGGGTGATCACCCCCCCCTCATGGTGCTCACCCAACTGTTGTTGCAAGCGGCTTTGGTCGTGGGTGATCAGGGTCAACATCTGGCTGACCCGGTCCTGGAACTGCAGGGCAACCAGCACTTGGGCAATCTCGTCAGCCACACTCGCGCTCTGCTGTTGCAGGTCGCGGCTGTTGCGCACGACGGTCTGGGCGTTTGCGCCAAAGCTCTGAATGACCTGGGACACCACCCGCTCCGAGTCCGCCAGGGTCAAGGTGTCTTGTTCGGCGTGATGCCGCGACATCTGCACGGTCCGGGCAATGGCGGCATTCACGGTGATGACCGTTTCGCTGATTTTGCGGCCGGTCTCACCGGACATGCTGGAGAGCTTGCGCACCTCATCGGCCACCACTGCGAACCCTCGACCGGCCTCACCGGCACGGGCAGCTTCAATGGCGGCATTGAGGGCAAGCAGGTTGGTCTGGCTGGCGATGTCACCGACGAACTTGGCCATTTGCTGGAGCTGCTCGGTAAACCCCGAGAGCAGCATGACCTCCTTTAACTCGTTCTCTTTGTTGCAGAGGGCCGCACGCAGGGCCAGGACAATGGCGTTGAGATCGCGCTGGCCGACTTCGAGCAGGTCGACCAGTTGCTGGGAAGCATCCTGGCCACCACTGCTGGAAACACTGTGGCTGATGTTGGAGGACAGAGTGGCAAAGCGCTCGCTGAGTTTGAGGATGGACGTTTCACTGATCTGGCGGGCTGCGTCTATCTGCCTGGACCACACCGGCAACACGTTGAGACACACCTCGGCCAGCCCCGTGTCGACGGCCACGGCCGGCACTGCGGCCGCCTCCTGGTGCTGGATGCTGCGCCAGTGTGCCTGGAGGCGGCTGTTTGCCCACCCCCCCAGGCTGATACACACCAGCAACAGCACACCGCCCGCCCCCACTGCCCGGCCGTCAAAACCATTGCTGTACATGATCGAAAAGCTGCCGAGCAGGCCAGAGAACACTGCAGGAAGCAGTGTCAACACAACTGAAGGGGGTGGGGTCTGTTCGTTCACGGTCTCTCTCCCGGCCAGGGCAGCCCGTCACCGGTTAACCGGCGGTTCGACTGCTTGAGGGAGATACTGGCGCAATAATGGCACCCCAACCATCGGAGCATCCCTATTCTGGGGTAGGGATACCGGGAGGCCGGGTAGGAAAATCCCTACCTCTGCGCTGAGCTCAGGAAATACCCAAGGTCATGGCGAAACGCACAATGTCCGCCGTGGAAACAAAGCCCATCTTTTCCATCAACCGCGTCTTGTGGGTGCTCACGGTCTTGTTGCTGATAACCAACTGCTCGGCGATCTGGTTAACGCTCATGCCGTGGGCAAGCAAGCGCAGGATCTGGAACTCGCGATCAGACAAACTCTCGACATAGGTCTGTTGCTTCAATCCACTGCTTTGCAGGGCGATCTGTTCCGCCAGGCCGGCGTCCAGGTAACGCTGGCCGCCGATCACTCGGCGGATGGCGGCCAACAGCGTCTCGGGGTCACTGTCCTTGGTCAGGTAACCCAGTGCGCCAGCGCGCAGTGCCCGTTGCGCGATGTGGATTTCGTTGTGCATGCTCAACACCAGGATGGGCAGCTTCGGGTACTGTGCGTGCAACCTGGCAATCAGGATTTCACCGCTGATGCCCGGCATGTTCATGTCCAGCAACAGCAGGTCAATCTCCACCTGGCGAAGCAACTCGATCACTTGCGCGCCACTCTCGGCCTCGGCCACTACCTGCAGGTCCGCGACCAGCGTGAACAGCTGCTTGAGCCCTTCGCGCATGATGGTGTGGTCATCGGCGATCAACATGCGAATCATGAAGCTGTCTCCTGCATGGGAATGAACGCCTGGACGGTGGTGCCTTGTCCGGGGTGACTGAAAATAATGACCTTGCCGCCCAGCATCAGGCCGCGCTCACGCATCCCGGCCAGTCCGAGGGTTTGCCGGCCGACCGCGTCGGGCTCGAAGCCGACGCCGTTGTCCTGGACTTCCAGCAACCAATGCCCGTCCTGCGGCGCCAGGGTGACACTGACCTGCGTCGCTTGCGCGTAACGGGCAATGTTGGTCAGCGATTCCTGCACGATGCGGAACGCGGCGGTAACCTGGGCATCGGGCAGTGTCATGGGGCTCAAGGGCAAGTGCAGTAGACAGGGCGTGTGGGTCAAGTCGACAAACTCAGTGGTCAGCCATTCAAGGCCCGAGACCAGCCCCAGATTCAGGGCCGAAGGCCGCAGGCTGGTAGAAACGTCACGCACCACTTGGATCGTCTTGTCGGTCAGGGCCATCAACCGCTCCACCTGAGGGGTGAGTTCGGGTGTGGTAGCGCCGAATTGAAACCTCAACAGCGAGATCCCCATGCGCAAGGCCGTCAGATGCTGGCCCAGTTCGTCATGAATCTCCCTGGCAATCAGCTTGCGCTCCTCTTCCCGCGCGGTTTCCCGGCGGGTCGACAGGTCGCGCAATTGCGCGTTGGAATTGGCCAGGCGCCGCTCGGCGGCACGCAACTTGGAAATGTCGCGCCCTACCGCCAGCACACTGACCACCCGCCTGCCATCGACCTCGGGCACAAAGTGGATCAGCACCACCTTGGGCGCGCCTTTCAAACCCGCCAACATAAATTCCTGCTCTGCCGCCTTGTTATCGTTGACCACCTGGGCCACCAACTCGCAAAACAGCTGGGCCTGGGCATTGAGGGGGGCCATGGCGCCTATGGATTTTCCCGGCAGGTCCGGCCAAGCGCTACCCACCCACTTTTTCAATTGGGCATTGACGTAAAGCACTTCGCCTTGGGCGCTCACACGAACAATGGCATCCGGGCTGTTTTCCACCAGGGCACTGATATCGTGCTGCCGTTCAAGTTCTTTCTGGCGGGCCTTTGAGGAAAGCGTAATGTCGCGGCTGATCACCAGAATGCGCTGGCCCATGCCCTCCGGGTCGGCGACCGGTATCAGGGTGAAGTGCAAATTACGGACTTCGTCCCGCAGCACCACCGTGTCCTCGGACTCCATCGCTCGCCCGGCGGCCAGGCATCGCTGGCACAAGTCCTGGACTTTACCGGCGCTCAACCGGTCGAACACACGCTCAAGGGTCTGGCCAATGACATCGCCGTGGGGTTTGCCCAGGGCGCGCAGCAAGGCGGGATTGACCTCGACACAGCGCAGGCGGTCAACCTCGGTTACTTCAAGCAGGCAGAGCATGTCCAGGGTATGGTCAAAAATATCCCGGTAACGTCGTTCGCGGTGCTTGAGCAGTGATTCGGAGCGCCAGCGTTCGATGGCAATCGCGGCAATGTGACAGGTCTGGCGCACGCGCTGGATGTCACTGTCGTCTGGAAGCACACCTTGTGGGTTGGCCACCACAAAAGCCCCCAGGACTCGGCCCTGCGTATCCATGATCGGCTCGGACCAGGAGGCGTATTGCCCCGGGGTCGGGGGCCATTCATCCCGCAGGCCGGGGCCTGTGCAGGGCGTCAGTGTCAGGGTTTGCGGATCCAGCAGCATCACGCTGCAGGCACGATTGGGCAAGGCCAGCTTCAGATACCCAACCAGCAGGCCAAGGGTTTCATCCAGCGGTGCGTCGCTGGCCATTTTTTCGAAGATATGCAGCCGGGCCTCTTCGAGGTCCTGGTGCTTACGCAACTGAGTAATGTCGTGGGCAAGGGCCAGCACCCCAACCACTTCACCGGCATTATTGCGCTCCGCCGTGAGGCTGACCACGCACGTTACCCACTCGCCATTCTGCTCGACCGCCCAACTGTTGAGAAATTGAGCCGGATTACCAGTGGCCACCACCTGGCGCAGTTGGCGCAGGTAATCGGCGGACTCCTCATTGGGGGCAACACCGATGGCGTCGTGAAAAGACAAGCCGGTGAGCAGCAAGAACGTCGGATTGACATAAGTGCGCAAGAGATTGCGGTCATAGCGAACAATGATGTTGGGGGAGCTTTCCGCCAGGGAGAGGAATTTCAGCTCGCTCCCCATCAGGGTTTCACGCAGCTGCCAGTTCTCGGTGATGTCCTCCAGTTGGGACACGAAGCATGAAGGCTGACCCGCTTCGTCGCGCACCAGCCCCACAGTCAGTCGCACCCAGACCACTTGCCCGTCGCGGTGAAGGTAGCGCTTATGCATCGTCGCACTGGGCCTCGCACCGCGCTTCAATTCGTCGACCAGGCTTATCCCCACCTCCCGATCATCAGGGTGAGTCAAGGCCATGAAGGTGGTGGCTTGCAGCTGCGCCTCGCTGTAGCCCAGCAAACGGCAAGTGACGCCATTTGCCCGCAGCCAGCAACCGTCCAACGCCACCAGCGCCAGGCCGGTGCCGGAGGAATCGAAAATAGACTTGAGCTGTATATGGGTGACTTGCTCTGCTGCCGAGACGGTGGCTGCCGGTTCCAGACAGCCCACCATGCCCCCCAGCGCGGTCCATGCTTTGTCGCGCGTCATTGCCACTCTCCCTGCGGCATGTTAAAGGCCTGTGCGCTCACACCACCACTCAGGTTGAGCAGCAACGTCGCATCCACCCATACCTTCGCGATCGTTCACACCAGGGTGACAGACCACACCCCATAGTAGACCTAACCCATGCATTCACTGCATGCCGACGGCAACTATCGGTGGTTTTTTTGAGATATCTGACCCTCATCAGGATCCCGGCTGTTCACCCGAATACATTGCAATAAACAACCTTGTCGAATGGATGGGCCTGCACTGAACGGCAAGCCCATGGGCACAGCGTGGTCGAATCAGCCCTTGCCTGCCTGAGCCGCCAGGCCCTCAAGCTTGCTGGAAATCTCATCCTTGATCGCCAAGCGCTTTTCCTTCAGTTTTTTCAACTCATCGTCACTGGCCCCCGAGGTGGACGACTCAGCCTGCACCACCGCCTTGTCGGCAATGTCGTATTGGTTGAGCAGCGAATCCAATCGGTTATCGCTCGCCCTGCGTTCATGAATAGCTTCCTTGCTCAAACCCAGGTCCTGATACAGGTCGTGTTTCACTGGCATGGAGTACCTCCGCACATTGATCGATGGTTGACCCCTTGAACCTAGCCCATCCAGCAGCCTCTTGTCATGTCTGAGATCAACCTGTCGCGTTTGCGTCCCCGTTCGTCGCAGGGCAGACGATTTCATAAAACCTTTGGCGCAGGCTGCCCTCCACTGTAGATCGTCACCCGATGGAGAACAGGTTCCATGAATCACGCTGCCAACGCTGTCGACACCCAGTGCATCAACACTATTCGTACCCTCGCCATGGACGCTGTGCAGAAGGCCAACTCCGGCCACCCCGGCACGCCCATGGGCCTGGCGCCCGTCGGTTACACCTTGTGGAGCCGCTTCCTGCGTTATCACCCCGAGCACCCCGACTGGCCCAACCGGGACCGTTTCGTATTGTCGGTGGGCCATGCCTCAATGCTGTTGTATTCGCTGTTGCACCTGGCGGGCGTGGTGGAGATTGACGCCCACGGCAAGCGCTCCGGCCAGCCGGCCATCAGCCTGGACGACATCAAGCAGTTCCGGCAGATGAGCTCCAAAACTCCCGGCCACCCCGAATACCGCATGACCACCGGCGTAGAAACCACCACCGGCCCACTCGGCCAGGGGTGCGCCAACAGCGTCGGCATGGCGATGGCCGAGCGTTGGCTGGCCAAGCGTTTCAACCGGGACGGCCAGGTGCTGTTCGACTACAACGTCTACACCCTGTGCGGCGACGGCGACATGATGGAGGGCATCAGCAGCGAAGCCGCGTCCATTGCCGGGCACTTGAAGCTGGATAACCTGTGCTGGATCTACGACAACAACACCATCAGCATCGAAGGCCACACTGAGCTAGCCTTCAGCGAAGACGTGATCAAGCGTTTCCAGGCCTATGGCTGGCACACCTTGCACGTCACCGATGCAAACAACCTGCTGGCCCTGAGCGACGCCCTGAGCACGTTCCAGAAAAACACCGGGGCACCGACGCTGATCGTGGTCGACAGCGTGATCGGCTATGGCTCGCCCCACAAGCACAACACCGCGTCAGCCCATGGCGAACCCTTGGGCGAAGAAGAAATCCGCCTGACCAAAGCGGCTTACGGCTGGCCCGAAGACTCAAGCTTCCTGGTACCGGAGGAAGCGCGCACGGTCCTGCGGGATGCGCTGCTCAAGCGCAGCAAGCCGCTGTATGAGCAATGGACCGAAAACCTGTCCCACCTCGAACAGTACGAGCCGGAACTGGCCGACGAGCTGCGCCGCATGCGTGCGGGCGAGATGCCCGAGCATTGGCAGGAGCAACTGCCGAGCTTTGCCGCGGATGCCAAGGGCGTCGCCAGCCGTGCCGCCGGTGGCGAAGTGTTGAATGGGTTTGCCAAGCAGATCCCATGGCTGCTGGGGGGCTCGGCAGACTTGTCGCCGTCCACCAAGACCAACCTGACGTTCGACGACGCCGGGCGCTTCAGTGCCGAGAACTACGGCGGGCGCAACCTGCACTTCGGTATTCGTGAACATGCCATGGGCGCGATTGCCAACGGCATGGCGCTGTCGTACCTGCGGCCGTACACCTCGACCTTCCTGGTGTTCAGCGACTACATGAAGCCGCCGATTCGCCTCGCGGCGATCATGGAGCTGCCGGTGGTGTTCGTGTTTACCCATGACTCGATTGGTGTCGGCGAAGACGGCCCTACCCACCAGCCCATCGAACACCTGACCCAACTGCGGGCCACGCCGGGCTTGCTGACCCTGCGCCCAGGCGACGCAAATGAAACCCTGGAGGCCTGGAAGATCGCCCTGGCCCAGACCCATCGCCCGACCTGCGTGGTGCTGTCGCGGCAGAATCTGCCGACCCTGGATCGCACGAAGTACGCGGCGGCGACGGGTACATCCCGTGGCGCTTATGTGCTGGCCGGCGCCGATAAGCCCCAGGTGATCCTGATGGCCACCGGCAGTGAAGTCAGCCTGGCGGTGGAGGCCTATGAGCAACTGAAGTCTGAAGGCGTGGCGGCGCAAGTGGTGTCGATGCCGAGTTGGGAACTGTTCGAAGAACAGGACCAGGCCTACCGCGACAGCGTGCTGCCGCCGACGGTGAAGGCACGCCTGGTGGTGGAACAGGCCGGCCCGTTGGGCTGGGACCGCTACGTAGGGCAGACCGGGGCCAAGGTGGTGATGAACAGCTTTGGCGCCTCGGCACCCTTGGCCAAGTTGCAGGCCAAGTTCGGCTTTACCCTGGAGAATGTGGTGAAGCTGGCGAAGGAGCAGATCAAGCTCAACAGCTGACCCGGCGCAAGCATGCCTGGCGTGGCCTACCGAGGGGAGCCTCGGTGCCACGCCCTGATGCTCATTTACCGCCGGTGACATCCAGGAACGTACCCGTGATGAAGGACGCCTCGGCGCCTGCCAGCCACAGAATCGCCCTGGCCACTTCTTCAGGCTGACCACCCCGCCCCATGGGGATCGAATCCTTGACGCGGTCAACCCGCCCCGGCTCGCCGCCGCTGGCGTGAATGTCGGTGTAGATATGCCCGGGGCGGATGCAGTTGACGCGTATTCCCTCCCGGGC
This sequence comes from Pseudomonas sp. PAMC 26793, assembly GCF_000313235.1. Taxonomy (NCBI): domain Bacteria; kingdom Pseudomonadati; phylum Pseudomonadota; class Gammaproteobacteria; order Pseudomonadales; family Pseudomonadaceae; genus Pseudomonas; species Pseudomonas sp. PAMC 26793. Next base: position 12,375 of record NZ_AMXG01000044.1, on the reverse strand, counting down.
AACTTCCTTGGCAAACCCGGTGGTAAAGGTCTCAAGCGCGCCTTTCGATGCGGCGTAGTCGACGTATTCGTTGGGGCTGCCAAGCCGGGCGGAGGCCGACGAGATATTGATCACAGAACCGCCCCGCCCCTCGTGACGAAACGACATGCGCTTCACCGCTTGCTGGGCACACAGCATCGGCCCGATCGCGTTGACCGCGAAAATCCGCTGCATACGCTCGAACGCCAGGTCCTCGACCCGGGATTGCAACGCGTTGATCCCGGCGTTGTTAACCAGTACATCGATGCGCCCGAACGCCCGATCTATCGCGGCAAATAACTGAACGACCTGCTCCGGGTCTGCGCTGTCTGCACGTACGGCCAAGGCCCGGCGCCCCGCCGCTTCTACATCCGCCACTACCGCGAGGGCAGCAGATTCGTCGGAAACGAAGCTGATCGCCACGTCATAACCTTGTGCGGCGGCCAGCCGCGCGGTGGCGGCGCCAACGCCACGACTTCCACCCGTGATCAGAATCAGCGGTGCCTGCGGGACGGTATCCATTGAGCGAACCTTCATGTGGTGGTGGGAAATGCGTTACCTGTCCTCAGCCGATGAGGAGGGTGCCGGTGGCGATCACCACGCACGCCAATACCTTGCGCACCGTCAGTGTCTCGCCGAGAAAGAAATAGCCAATCAGCGCCGCAAACAACACGCTGGTTTCGCGCAACGCCGACACCGCGCCCATGGGCGCACCGGCCATGGCGTAGATGATGATTCCGTAGGCCAGGAGCGACACCAGCCCGCCGGCGAACGCCGTGAAGAAACCAGGCCGCACACTGAACAAACTCTTTGCCCCGCGCAGGCCGATATAGACCGCCGGCATCAACACGCCCCACAGGGCGCACATCCAGACCGTGTAGGCCATCGGGGCACCGGACAGGCGTGCGCCGATGCCATCGGTGACGCTATAGGCGGCAATGAAACACCCGGTGCCCAGGGCGTATGGCAGGCTGGGCACGGCCAGGCGGCGGCCCCTGAACGCCAGTGAAATAATCCCGCCAGACACCAGGGCAATGCCCAGCAGTGAGCTGGCCGATACGCTCTCCCCGGCAAACACTGCGGCGCCGAGGGTGATCAGCACCGGCGAGGAGCCCCGTGAAATCGGATAGGTTTGCCCCAGGTCGCCCACCTTGTAGCTGCGTACCAGGAACAGGTTGTAGCCCACATGGAGTAGCGCTGACAGCACCACATAGAACCAACTGGCTGGCGCCGGCACTTCCAGGAACAAGGCAGCGGCGCCACTGGCAATAGCGACCGCCAGGCACATCACCGTCATCGACCAGAGGCGGTCGGCGCCGCCACGCAGCAGCGCATTCCAACTGGCGTGCAGTAAGGCGGCAAAGAGGACCAGGAGAATGATGTGATATGGCATGCGCCTATCCTAAGTAAACCGGCGCCTCAACTGAAACGAAGTCTCCTCATTGAAGAATGAGCAAATCCTCATGCTTTATTCGTAGGCGAGTCCGGCGTTTACCGCTTCCTGCATCAACCAATCACGAAAGCTGACGATGTGAGGCTGGGATTCGAGCCCTTTGGGGCACACAAAATAATAGGCGACCGGGGATGGGAACGGCACCTCGAACAGCTTGACCAGGCTGCCATCGCTCAGCTCTGATTCCACATGCCCACTGCGCGCCAACGCAATGCCCTGGCCGAGCAACGCCGCCTCGATCGTCATGTTGGTATCCGGAAACCTGACACTCTCATTGAGTGGCGAAATCGCCAGCCCGACGTGCTGGAACCACACTTCCCACTTCGGCACCAAATCGGCGCCGTCGCGCATCAGCAAGGGATAGCGCAGCAATTCGGCTGGCGTGTTTGGCCGGCCAAAGCGCTTCAACAGATCGGGACTGGCCACCGGAAAAATCTGCTCGCGGAACAGGAACTCCGAGTAAAGCGCCGGGTAATTCCCATTGCCCAGGCGGATCGCAACATCAGCCTCCGCACTGGAGAAGTTGATGATCTTGTCGCTGGAGTCCAGCGTGACGAGTATTTCCGGATGCCGCTGGGCCAGGCTCGGCAAACGTGGCAGCAGCCATTTCAGCGCGAAGGAATAGGTGGTGCTGACCTTGAGCCGAACCCTGCCCTTTTGTTCCCGCAGGTCCGCGAGTGTGGCCTCAAGGTTCATGAAGAACTCGCGCACGATGGGCGCAAGGGCTGCGCCGGCAGGCGTCAGGCTGAGTGACTTGCCCCGCTGGAACAGCTGCAATCCCCAGAGTTCTTCGAGGTGCTTGAGTTGATGGCTGACGGCGCTTTGGGTGACGTGCAGCTCTTGCGAAGCTGAGGTGAACGTGGTGTGCCGAGTCGCAACCTCAAAGGCGCGCAATGTCGAGGTGGGTGGCAGGTCTCTCATGGCGGCACATCGCTGTTTATGAATAGACGCTCATGATAGAACATCTGCCCATTGCCCGACTGCCCTCTCCGCCTGCGTCCAACGCCAACACTTCATCCACTGCCTTTTCATACTTATTTCACATTCATTTATCTATAACGGAGACCGTAATACCGCAGCCCCGTTTATAGCGACTCAGTGAGCCACGAATATGTCAGGCGCAATACAATCGGCGACAACTTCATACGCAACCCCAACTAACTTTCGCGTCAGCGCTGTTGCGACAAGTGAAACTAAAGCGCAAATAAAATCTGCTATTTATTACATTCACTTACAAATATCTTGAGTGTGTGAGTGATGAACAAAACTGACGCACCAAAAGAGATCTCCACCCCTTTCAGTATTGTACTGGTCAATTACAAAACTCCGGAAATCACCAAAATCTGCCTGGAGCTGTTGCACCAGCACATCGACCCCCGCGAGACGCCGGTGTGGGTCGTTGACAACTATTCTGCCGATGAAAGCACCGAGTATTTAAGGACACTTGATTGGATCCATTTAATCGAGCGCACCACTTCCGAGCCCGAGCAAGGCCATATCGCCCATGGCAAAGCCTTGGACCGGGTATTGGAGCGCGTCAACACTGATTACTTACTGCTGATTCATACCGACACATTCATTTTCGACAAGAATGTTTTTCCGATGCTGCTGAACAAGTGCGCCAACCATCCAGGCGTCGCTGCCGTGGGTTGTGTGGAGCAACTCAATCGCGGTCTCACGAGAACGTTTTGGCGCTTTAGCTCGCGCCTGTTCAAGCATTATTTCCGACGTTTGAAAATTGCCCTGGGGCTACGTTCAAGAGAGCCCAAGCCCTACCGGGAGCTCTACCTGAAGAGCTTTTGCACCTTATGGAATTGCAAGCTCATCAAGCAACATGGGCTGCATTTTTCAATGGATGATCGGGTGCCTGGCTATACGCTTCAAGAGCGCATGACTGCGCTCGGCTATACCGTTGAAATGCTTTCGCCGCGCAAAATCTTCAGTTACCTGGATCACATCCAGGCCGGTACCGTCTCGGCGGCGGGTGGCTATGGCGCGACCCACAGGCGAACCCGGATGTATAACAACATCCTCAAGCGCCTTAACAAGGATGGCCTGGGAGGCTAGGCTTCGCAAACACGCGATCGGGGCGCTCCCGCACGTGATCGAAGCCCTCCACAGGCCTTTATTTTCAGTATCGGAGCGGTAATGGCACCTAACTCTCAAACGCTACCCATGAGCCTTTCTCCAGCGCTCGACTTCGACCAGAAAGCGGCCAGCGATCTAGGTACTTCATTGAGCAGCCTGTATGTGCAGGCTACGCCGTTTCCCCATATCGTCATCGACAACTTCCTGCAGGACGAGCTGATCGCGAGCATTAGCTCGCATTTCCCCGTTGAGCCAACCCAGAACGAAACCCTCTACGAGCGCGGGTACAAAGGCCAGCGCAAACGCCAAATCAGCCCTAACGAATGTGATCCCTATTTAAAATCGGTATTCAACGCGTTCAACTCGGCCCCCATGTTGCAGTTTCTTGAGCACCTCACGGGCATCGACGGCTTGATACCCGACCCCTACTTCACCGGGGGCGGGCTGCATGAAACAAAAAGCGGTGGGTACCTGGGCGTGCACTCCGACTTCAGGCTCAACAAGAAACTGAATATTGAGCGCCGACTGAACATCATCATTTATCTGAATGAAGACTGGCAGGAGGCATACGGCGGCAACCTGGAGCTTTGGGATGTCGGCATGAAAACCTGCCTTAAGAAAGTGTTACCCGTGTACAACCGTTGTGTCATTTTCAATACAGATAAAGACAGCAATCACGGACACCCTGAGCCTCTCACCACGCCTGAACACATTACGCGCAAATCCATCGCCCTTTATTACTACACCGCCTCGGCCGTGGCCATCGACCCCACGCAAAGAAACAAAACCCACTACAAACCCAGGCCAAAAGATCGTTTAAGCCTCAAGTACTACATCAACAAGCTCATCAAGAAGAAAAACTAGTCGGATCGGCATGGGTCGGGTGCCCCGACCTCCTGCCCGCTTGTCACCCCGTCAACCCAGCTGGAACCGCGCCGTGTTATCGCTCAATGCCCGACTGCCCTTGCTCAACACATCCGCCGCCTGATTCACCGCCCGCGCGCCCTCGAGCAAGCGCCCTGCGGCCTGGTCAACCTGCTGGATATTGCCGCTCACTTCATCCGCCGTCGCCGCCTGCTCTTCAACCGCCGTGGCGATCTGCGCCAGGGTGTCAGTGACGCTCTGCACCGCGCTGGCGATTTCGCCCAGGCGATGGCCCAAGCCCGTGACGGACTCGGCATCGGTCACCGCCTGCTCACAGGCCGCGCCCATCAGGGTGACCGCCTGGCTCACCGTTGCGCGCAAGCTGTCCACCGTGCCGGCGATCTGCGCCGTGGAAGCCTGGGTCCGTTGCGAGAGGCTGCGCACCTCATCGGCCACCACCGCAAAACCCCGGCCCTGCTCGCCTGCCCGCGCAGCCTCGATGGCGGCGTTCAGCGCCAGCAGGTTGGTCTGCTCGGCGATGCCACGAATGGTGTCGACTACGGACTGGATCTGCTGGCCCTGCTGGCTGACGCGCTCCAATGCATCGGAGGTGTCGGTCAGGCGCTGGTTGAGCTGCTGGATACTCGTGGTGGTGCGTTGGCTGTCGCGGCTGCTGTCTTCGGCAATCTGCCGGGTTTTCTGCGCACTGCCGGAGGCCTGCTCGCAGCTTTTGGCGACGCCCATGGAGGTCGCGGCCAACTGCGTGGCGGCAGCGGCAATCTGGCTGATTTGCTGTTGCTGGTCTTCCACTTCGGTCAGCGTGCTGCCCGATTGCGAATTGAGGGTCAGCACCGCAGAGCCGAGTTGCTGCGTCTCGTGATTAACCCCCAGCAGGCTGGTGCGCAACTGCACCACGGCGACGTTGAGCGCGGTGCTGATGGCCGCCAGTTCATCGCGCCCTTCCACCGCCACCTCCACGCACAGATTGCCGTCACGCAGTGATTCAGCCAGGGTGGTGATGCCGCTGGCGCTGCGGCGGATCGATGCCTGCAAGCACACGAACAGGTACAGCGCTGCCAACGCCAGCACGCTGAACGTCACCGCCACCGGGACGAATTGCTTGAGGGAGCTGTCGCGGTAATAAACCAGACGCGCATCCAGTGAACTCAGTGACTGATTACGCAATGCCCCCAGGGTACCGAGCATGCCGTCGACACTGCGTTCGAAGCCGGCGGTATCGAGCTTGATGGTGCCGCCGAATACGCCCTCGTCCAGGCCCTTCAGCTCATTGTCCAGCAGTTGCAAGCTGTCGTCGTATTGCGCGATCCAGGCTTGCAGCCCGGGGTATTGCTTGGCCTTGAGGGATGCGGCGGCCTTGACCAACTGGTCCCTTGCATCGCCAATGCGACCGCGTAAATCACGCATCTGCAAACGGCTTTGCAGGGTGAACTGCCCCGATGCGATGGACGACTGCCCAACGCTCGCCATGCGCCCGATACGCTCGATCAGGTCAGGCGTCTGCTGGGTGGAAATCTGCATCAGCAAATAGGTTTCAAGCCACGGATCGAGGATCAAGCCGGTGTCCATGGTGATCTGCTCGCGCAGGGTTTGCATCGCGCTCAACGCGGAAGTGAAGCGGTCGTAGCCATCCGGCCACCAGCCCACAGTGCGCAGGGCCTGGGAATCCATGCCCGTGACCGAAGCTTGCAATGCCTCGAAGCGGGCAAGGGTGTCGGCGCTGGCGTTCTGGGCTTTCAGGGCCTCGCCCAGGGCCTGCACGCTTTGCAGGATCAGCGGAAAATTGGTGTCCACGGCCGTCATTGCGGCTTTGGCCGCGGGTGTCTGGTCGTGGAGGATGTCGGCGGCTTTCCAGCGCGCGGCCAGGTTGCGCTGGGCGGTCAGCTGCGCGTCCAGGGCATCCAGGGCCAACAGTTCGCGCACGCCGGATTGCTCATTGGAAATCACCGTCTGCTTGGTGCGGTACTCCTGCGCGATCATCCACAGGCTGCCCGCCAGGGGCAGCATGAACAGAAAAAACAGGATCTGGAACTTTCGCGCGAATCCAAAACGTCCGAGCAGGCGGATTCCTGGCGACAAAAGGCTTTGCATGTCCGACGACTCCTAGAACCACTCGCCTGTGCGGCGAATCAAGCTTTGAAATGACTGACGGCAAAATGCCATGTCATTGATTAAGCTGGCTCAAGCAAGAAACGGACCGCTGGTGGCAGGCCCGCAGATACGCGGGGCGTCGTTCAAAAAACGCGGTGCCGTGCGCGAAAATGGGGCGAAAGCACTCAGCGCCGGTGGCAGAACGGTAACCGTCTGACCAATACCTCAAGCGTGAGGGCAGACGACACCCTCTCCAGCCTCCGGTCACAGGTCTCAGGCTGCGCAACGCTGATGAACTCGTCAGGTTTGTGCCCTTGGTCCAGCGCCAGGTTCGATTCGCGGCTGGTGGTGTCGAAGCTGACCCGTTGCACCAGCAGGTCACGACTGCGGCTCATCGATCATCTCCCGGCACCGCGTAGCCCGGCGCGCTTTGCGGGTTGATGGCGCGCTCGATGTAGTCCTGCATTTGCCCGCGATAGGCCTGCCAGAGTTGGTCGAGGGCGCCGATCGGGTCCACGTCGGCCCAGTCCACCCGCAGGTTGACGATGGGCCACAGGTGATCACCGACCACCACCATTGCGGCGGAATGCACCGGCCCCGCTTCGCCGCCTCCGGCCACACCTGCCTGCATGGCGGCGAGCAGTCGGTCGGCAAGGTGGCCGGGCGTGCGTTCGAAGGCGCGCACCATGGCTTCAATCACACCGGCATTCGCCAGCATGTTTCCTGCTGCCACACATTGCTCGCCACTGACCGCGTGGTGGATACCCAGGGTCTGCGCGCCACTGAAGTGCGCGGTTCTGCCGGTGTTATCAATCGCGGTCACCTGGCGATATTCGCTATGACGTTGCGCAGTGAGCACGACGGCCAGTGCCTCGCTCGGCGCCATGCCCTGAGCCAACAGGTCCAGAGTGTGCGGGCCGAGGGCCGGCAAGGTGATGTTCTGCGACGCCACCGCGCCCACCCCCGGCCGCAGCCACGGGCAGCGGGCGCCCACGGCAATGCTCGACGAGCTGATAGCGATACCCAGCTGGCCGGTTTCGGCACAGCGGGCGACAACCGAAAAAGTCATGGAGAGTCCTGTGTGCGTGGGATCAAATCAGTCGAGTAACGAAGGGTCGGCGTCGATCATCAACTGTTTCATTTCTTCAAAATGCCGCTGCGAGAAATCCGTGATGCCTTCCCAGCCCCGTGCGGTTTTCTCGGCCACTTCGTCTGAAAGTATTCGCAGCGGTTGGCCGGTAGACAACGCCGTCACCAGGATCTGGCAGGCGCGTTCCAGGGTCCAGATATCGTCGAATGCCTCACCGATAGAGGTGGCCGTGACCATCACCCCATGGTTACCCATCAACAAGCGGCTCTTGCCGTCCAGCAACCCGGCCAGGCGCTCGCCTTCGGCCTCGGTGTCGGCCATGCCACCGTACAGTTCGTCCACCGCCACACGATTGAAATAGCGCGCGGTGTTCTGGTCGATCGCAGGGATGTGCGGCGTGGCCAGGCAAGCGACGGCTGTGGTGTAGACCGGGTGCAGGTGCAGCACGGCGCGGGTTTGCGGCAACAAGCGGTGAATCTGCCCGTGGATCGACCAGGCGGTGGCGTCCACGTCCGGATGGTCAGCGCCGGACGCATCGTCGGCGTTCAGCAACAACAGGTCACTGGCGCGGATACGCGAGAAGTGCTTCCACTTCGGGTTGAGCAAAAACTGTTTGCCGTCGGCCGACACCGCCGCGCTGAAATGGTTGGCCACCGCCTCATGCATGCCCAGGTGCGCAACAATGCGAAAGGTCGCCGCCAGGTCGATGCGCGTTTGCTCTTCATGTGATAACGCCATGTAACTCTCTCCGCAGGGCAAGTACCCCATAATCTGTGGCGAGCGAGCTTGCTCGCTTGCCACAGGTAGGGTGTGTTCCTTAAGTGAACAGTGTTGGGTCAGGATTTCGGCATCAGCTCGGCGATGTCCGCATCGGTAGGCGCCTGGAAGTTGTATTTCTTGAGCAAGGCGGCGTATTCAGGGGTGGCGCCGAACTTCTTGATGCCTTCGATCAAGGCATTCTTGACCTCGTCATTACCTTTCTTCACGCCGAAGCCGTTCAGCACCGGGTAGATCAAGGTGTCTGAAGAAATCACCACCCGACCGCCGAGTTTCTCGACCGCGCCACGGGCTACTGCGGCGTCGGTGATCTGCGCTTCAACGGCATGAGCCAACAAGGCCTGAGTGGTTTGCGGGTCGGTGCTGTACTCGCTGATCGCAATCGGCTTCAGGCCTTTTTTCACACAGTACTCATCCGACAGCTTGTGCATCTGCGCCAGCCAGGAGGTGGCCCCCATCGAGCCGATCTTGTGGCCACAGAACTCTTCCGGGGTCTTGGGCTGGAAGTCGCTGCCCTTGAGGGTCAGGATCGATTCGCCGCTTTTCAGGTAGGGAATCATGTCGATGACTTTCACCCGTTCGGCGGTGATGTACATGGAGGAGTTGGTCACGTCGAAACGCCCCGCCTGCAAGCCGGTGATCAGGTTGGGAAAACGCGTGTCGAGGGTCTCGACGGTGCGGCCCATGGCCTTGGCCAGGCCATCCATGAATTCAATATCAAAGCCGGCGGGTTTGTTGTTATCCATGTACTCATAGGGAAAGAAGGTCACATCGGAACCGGCGACAATTTTCCCGTCTTTCTGGAAGGCCGAAGCCGCCAACGACGTCATTGCAACCGCAGCGCCCAGCAGGCACACGGCAATAGGGCGAGCAATCGAGTGAAACGCTGTCATGGTAGTACCCTGCAAGGTGAGAAGGAGGTTAGGCAGTGACGGAGTCCTGGCCAGCCTGTTGCACAAAGAAAGAGGCGCCACGGGGCTTCTGCGGCAAGCGCAGGTGGTTTTCCGTGGAACGCACCAGGCCACTTTCTTCACCGGCTACCATCAGGCCGGCGTGTGCGCTGGGCAGCGGGTTTTCGCCGAATGGCAGCGCGTCTTCAGCGGCGTAGACGCTGATGAACAGGGTGCGCGGCAGCTCGGTCTCGTTAGGGCTTGAGGCATGCAAAAGGCGGGTGTGCATGAAGCACACGGAACCGGCGGGCCCATAACAGGCCACCGGGTTCCGGCACAGATCGTCGACTACCGTGTCGTCCACCGCGCCGGTGAAACGCTGGTCGTGCCAGTGGGACCACAGCGGGCCCTTGTGGCTGCCGGGGATCACATTCAGCGGGCCGTTCTGCGGCGTGACTTCGCTGACCATCAGCAAGGCGGTGACGATGTCGTCATTGCTGTGGGGCGTGAACAGGAAGTCCTGGTGCCACTTCACTTGCGTCGCAGTGTGGGGCAATTTCGAGTTGATCTTGCTGTGATGAAAGCGCGTGCCGCCGCCCCCGATCAATTGTGCGGAAATCGCCGCCATCCGCGATTGCAGCGCCACACGCTGGTACGCCGGCGAAATCTCGGTGGGTGAACTCACCCGGCGCAGCGAGGGATGGTCGGGGCGATGGTCGCCTTCCAGGTCGAATCGCGCACGGCCATCCACGGTTTCACCCCAGCCCTTATCATGACCACGGCTGTCTTCTACCCACTGGTCGAAGTCATGCTGCAACGCGGCCACTTCTTCAGGCGTCAGCACGTCCTGCACCACCAGAAAGCCGTCCCGGTGAAACTGTTCAATTTGCGCTTGCTCGATCATGTTGTAGCTCTCTTGTCGCACGAACGTTAAGGGGGTCACGCCAGCGATACGTCCTTGAGGAACGCCTCCACACGTGGGTTTTCACCGCTGCGCAGCGCCAGCGGCGTGTCATCGCACACCACCCGGCCCTTCTCCATGAACACGATGCGGTCGGAGACCTTGAACGCGAAATTCATCTCATGGGTGACGATCACCATGGTGATGCCCTCCTGGGCCAGCGCTTCGATGACTTGCAGGACTTCGTTGACTTTTTCCGGGTCGAGGGCCGAGGTGGGCTCGTCAAACAACATGATTTGCGGGCGCATCATCAGGGCGCGAGCGATGGCCACGCGTTGCTGCTGGCCACCGGAAAGCTGGTGCGGATACTTCCAGGCGTGGTCGAGCATGCCGACCTTGTGCAGCAGCGCGTAGGCCTGTTGCTTCAGCTCTTCGACAGGCGCGAGGCCGTGGTACTTCGGCGCCATCAGCAGGTTGTCGAGCACGCTCAAATGCGGGAACAGATTGAAGCTCTGGAACACCATGCCGATGTTCAGGCGATGCTCGGCGTGCTCCACGTACTGCGGCTTTTGTGCGCCGACTTTGTTCAGGTGAATAAAGGGTTGGCCGTTGATCTGGATCTCGCCGTTATCCAGTTGCTCAAGGCCATTGAGCAGGCGGATCAGCGTGGTTTTGCCGGACCCGGAAGGTCCGATCACCGACACCACTTCACCGGGCTGGATCTGCAAGTTGACCGAGCCCAGCACCTCGATGTCGTTGTAGGCTTTATGCAGCCGCGAAGCCTTTAACGCAGGGCCTTCGGCGCTGGTCGGTCGCTGCAGGGCGACACGTTGTTGGGTCGCCAGGGCCAGCACTTCCGCATCGGGCACCCGGGAAACGTTGCGTTGGTTGACGTCGAGAAAACGCTCCAGGCGCTTCAACAGGAAGTCGAACACCGTGACGATAAATACGTAGAAAAACGCCACTGCCGCCATCGTCTCGATCACCAGGAAATTCTGCGAATACAGGCGCTGGCCGACCATCAGGATCTCGGTCAGAGAGATCACCGACACCAGGGAGGTGAGCTTGACGATGGAGATGTATTCGTTGGCCAGCGACGGCAGCGCCACCCGCAGCGCCTGGGGAATTACCACTCGCCACTGGATCCCGAAAAACCTCAGCCCCAGTGCCCGGGCCGCTTCGCCCTGCCCTTTGGGAATCGACAACAGGCCGCCCCGGTGAATCTCGGCGACATAGGCGGTTTCGCAGATCACCAGGGCCAGCAGGCCGGCCCAGAACGGGTCCGCCAGAATCACCGAGGTGGAGGGAATCGCCTGCGGCAGGTTGTAGATGAAGATCAGCAGCACCAGCAACGGCAGGCTGCGGAACAACCAGATGTAGCCGCGCGCCGGCAGGCTGATCAGCGCGTGTTTGGATTGCTTGGCCAGGGCCAGCAGGAAACCCAGCGCGATACTCAACACCCATGTCAACGAACTGAGCTGGATGACCGTCCATGTCGCCCGCCAGAACTCGGCATCGGCCAGCAAACCAAACATGTAATTCCAGTTGAAAGTCATCGTCACTGTGCTCGACAAAAAAATGAAAATGCCCACCGAATGCTCAACGTGAAGGTCGAACCCTGATCTGCACCGATGGACTGAGATTCGTGGGGAGAGGCCCTTGGGGTCAATTCGTAAAAGCCGGCCTATTGAGTAGGGAGAACCTACGCAGCGTCACCGTTCCCTGGGTGACGACTGGACAGTCAAAACAGCCTGTCTCGTATTGGTGCGATGCCGCGACCGCACGGCAGCGAGCGCAACCTTTTGGTGCAATGCAAACACGTTCCCAGGCTGATCGTTCCCGCGCTCTGCGTGGGAATGCATCCCGTGACGCTCCGCGTCACCACTGCGCAAGACCTGAACCTTGCATCGCCAGCTGGACGCAGAGCGTCCGAGGAGGCATTCCCACGCAGAGCGTGGGAACGATCATCAAGCCAGTTCCTACAGGACTGTGCGCACCGCATGGGCATCAAAAAAGCTCGGGGCCGCCATGCCCGGGATGTACTGGTCTGAAACGAACATGCGGCAACGCTCGGCAAAACGCCGACACCACACGGGACAATTGGGTATTGCTCGCCGTGGCATAGCCCAGCTGCATGGGCCGGTGCGGCCCGGACAAGCGCAAGCGGATCAGGCGCTTGCCGTCC